>JAISTN010000183.1 GCA_031272565.1 Bifidobacteriaceae bacterium | reverse complement strand
CGCCGGTGAGTGAAGCGCGCACCGGACCGGCTGAGGCCCTTTCGCCCCTCCCCTGGCCAACGCTTGCGCCTCGCCTCACTCACACAACCTTGTTCCCCACGAACACCACACTCAAGGAGGACTCATGTCCAGGATTTTCGCTGATGCCACCAAGACCACCGGCAACACCCCGCTGGTGCGCCTCAACCGCCTGACGGCCGGCTTTGCCCCCGGCGCGCAGGTGCTGGCCAAGCTGGAGTTCTACAACCCCGCCGGTTCGGTCAAGGACCGCATCGGCGTCTCGATTGTCGACGCCGCGGAAAAGGCCGGCGTCCT
The DNA here is from genome assembly GCA_031272565.1 of Bifidobacteriaceae bacterium. Lineage (GTDB taxonomy): Bacteria > Actinomycetota > Actinomycetes > Actinomycetales > WQXJ01 > JAISSX01. Next base: position 4,674 of record JAISTN010000183.1, on the reverse strand, counting down.
CAAGGCTGGCGGCACCATTGTCGAAGGCACCAGCGGCAACACCGGCATCGCGCTGGCCTTTGTGGGCGCCGCCCGCGGCTACCACGTCATCTTGACCATGCCGGAATCAATGTCCAAGGAACGCCGCGCGCTGCTCAAGGCCTTCGGCGCCGAACTGGTGCTGACGCCCGCCTCGGAAGGCATGAAGGGCGCCGTCGCGGCGGCGGAGAAAATCGCCGCCGAACGCCCGGGCGCCATCCTGGCCCGCCAGTTCGCCAACGAGGCCAACCCGCAGATCCACCGCGAAACCACGGCCGAAGAAATCTGGGCGGACACCGACGGCGGCGTCGACGTGGTGGTCAGCGGCATCGGCACCGGCGGCACCATCACCGGCGTGGGCCAGGTGCTCAAGTCCCGCAAGCCGGAAGTCAAGATCGTGGCCGTCGAGCCGGCCGAATCGCCGCTGCTGAGTGCCGGCCAAGCCGGCCCGCACAAGATCCAAGGGATCGGCGCCAACTTTGTGCCCGAAGTCCTGGATACCACCATCTATGACGAGGTTTTCACGGTCAAGTCCGATGACGCCATCGCCACCGCCCGGGCCGCCGCCACCCAAGAAGGCCTACTGGTCGGCATCTCGTCCGGCGCCGCCCTGGCCGCCGCCATCGAGATCGCCAAGCGTCCCGAATCGGCCGGCAAGACCATTGTGGCCGTCGCCCCGGACTTCGGCGAGCGCTACCTGTCGACGGTGCTGTACGCCGACTTGACGGTCGACTGAGCCCTGATTGATGGTCGGCTGAGAGCTGATTGATGGTCTTGGGGCGTCCCCCTCTGGGACGCCCCAAGACCATCCCGCAGCACGTCAACCAGCATTTGTAAAGGCAATAGGGTTAACCTCCATGACCGCACCACTGCCGTTCACCGCCAAGGGCGCCCGGCGCTTTTGGCAACTGCTGCGTGAGGACCTGGCCACCGCCCAGCACCTGGACCCGGCCGCCCGCACCAAGTTAGAGGTCGCCCTGGGCTATTCCGGCGTCCACGCCCTGTGGGCGCACCGCCTGACGCACCGGATGTGGCGCGAACCGGCCCTCAAGCTGCCGGCCCGCCTACTGTCCCAACTGGCCCGCTTCATGACCGGCGTCGAAATCCACCCCGGCGCCACCCTGGGCCGGCGGTTGTTTATCGACCACGGCATGGGCGTGGTGATCGGCGAAACGGCCGAGGTGGGCAATGACGTGTTGCTGTTCCACGGCGTCACCCTGGGCGGACGCTCCATGGTCAAGGGCAAGCGCCACCCCACCATTGGCAACGGCGTCACCATTGGCACCGGTGCCAAGGTGCTGGGCCCGGTGGTGGTGGGCGACGGGGCACGCATCGGCGCCAACTCGGTGGTGGTGCACGATGTCGCCCCCGGGGCCGTGGTGGTAGGCGTCCCCGGCCGGGTGCGCAAGGTCAAGGTGGCCGAACCGGGCCTGCTGGAAGACCCGGCGCTCTGGATCTGACCGCCCACCCAAGGGCCCGCGGGCCGGCTCGCCAGCCGGCCCGCCCTACCAGATGGTGACGCGCTGGTCTGCCGCCAGCCACAAGGCGTCGGCCGGTGTCACGCCGTAGGCCTCGTAGAACAGGTCCAGGTTGCGCACCACGCCGTTGCAGCGGAACTCGTCGGGCGAATGCGGATCAACCGACAGGCGCAGGGCCGCCTCTTGGGGGCGGGTCTTGGCCCGCCAGCATTGGGCCCAGCCAAAGAAGAAACGCTGAGCGGCCGTCATGCCGCCCAGCACCGGCGGTTCGGTCACGCCGGCCTCGGCCAGTGAAATCAGGTAGGCCCGCCAGGCGATGGCCAGGCCGCCCAGGTCACCGATGTTCTCGCCAATGGTCAACGCCCCGTTGACCGCCAGGTCGCCATCGGGCAGGTGCAGTTTGAAGCCGCTGTACTGGTCGATCAGGGCCTTGGTGCGCTCCTCGAAGGCCGCCCGGTCGGCCGGTGTCCACCAGTCTGCCAGCCGGCCTTCGCCGTCATACTTCGAGCCTTGGTCGTCAAACCCGTGGCCAATCTCATGCCCAATGACCGCCCCGATGCCGCCATAGTTGGCCGCGTCATCGGCCTCCATCCAGAAGAACGGCGGCTGCAGAATGGCGGCCGGGAAGACGATTTCGTTCATGCCCGGGTTGTAGTAGGCGTTGACCGTCTGGGGGGTCATGAACCACTCGTCGCGGTCCACCGGGCCGCCAATCTTGTTCAGTTCGCGGTCAGTTTCGAAGGCGCTGACCGCCCGCAGGTTGCCCACCAGATCGGATGGGTCGGCCGTCAGCGCTGCATAGTCCCGCCAGCGGTCCGGGTAGCCGATCTTAGGCGTGAACTGGTCTAGTTTCTCCAACGCCTTGGCCTTGGTCGCTTCACCTAGCCAGGTCAGTTCGGTGATCGACTGCCGGTAAGCCTCGATCAGGTGGCCCACCAGCACCAGCATGCGGGCCTTGTAGGCCGGCGGGAAGTGCCGCTCGGTGTAGATCCGCCCCACGGCCTCGCCCACGCAGCCTTCCACAAAGCCGACGCCACGCTTCCAGCGGTCCCGCAGCCGTTCGGTGCCCTGCAAGACCCGGCCGTAGAAGGCGAAGTTTTCATCCACAATGTCGGCCGAAAGGTAAGCTGCCCGCCCGTGCAGCAGGTGCCACCAAGCCCATTCCGGCACCACCCGTTCCCAGGCGCTGGCCCACTCGCGGCCCAGGGCCACGAAGTAGTCCGGCTCACGCACCACCAGGTTGTCCAGCGTGCCCGGCTTGGCGCCCACGCCCTGCGCCCAGGCGTCCCACGGGAAGTCCGGCGCCAGGTCTTTGACCTGCGCCAGGCTCATCGGGTTGTGGGTCAAGGTGTCGTCCCGGTCCTTGACCACATCCCAGTGGGCGGCGGCCAGGCGGGTCTCGAAGGCGAAGATGCGGGCGGCCGCCGCGGCGGCATCAGCCGCCGGGACCGGCAGTGTCAGGCCGCCGGCCGCCGCCGGCCCAGCCAGCTTCTCCCCCACCAGCTTCAACATGGCGGTGATGTGAGACACATACTGGTCCCGGATCGCCTGGTACTGGTCCTCCCGGTAATAGGCCTCATCCGGCAGGCCCAGGCCGGCCTGGCCAAAGTTGACCACGTAACGGTCCGGTTGGGCCGGGTCCGTGTCAACCCAACTGGCAAACAAGCCCCCGGCGCCGCTGCGCTCCAACCGGCCAAGCGCCCAAGCCAGGCCCTGGGCGCCACCGGCCGGGCTCGACTGCAGCACCGCTAGGTCCTCCAGCAGCGGGGTGGCGCCCTTGGCCTCGACCGCGGCCTCATCCATGAAGGACCGGTACAGGGCAGCAATGAGTTGGGCTTCGTGGGCGGCCGGGCCGCCTTGGCCGTCCGGTTGGGCCTGCGCCAGGTCTTCGATGATCTGGCGGACTTGTTCCTCCGATTGGTCCCGCAACTCGCGGAAAGCGCCATCGGCCCCCCGGTCCGGTGGAATCTCGAAGGTGTCCAGCCACTGCCCGTTGACGTAGCCGAACAGATCGTCCTGCGGACGGACGGAGGATTTGACGTGGGAAAGGTCCAGGCCTGATGCGGTCACGGGCACAACCCTAACGGGAACGCTGTCCGCGCGGAGACCTGGCCTGCACTGTCGCGGCCCGGTGCGGCCGGTTTGCCCCCAGCCAACCCGTAGGATTTAGCCATGCATATTCACATCGCCTCAGACCACGCCGGTTTCGAGTTGAAGCAAGCGCTGATCGACCACCTGACCGCCCAAGGCCACAACCTGATCGACCACGGCGCCTACGCCTACGACCCGATGGACGACTATCCGGGCTTCTGCCAGGAGGCCGCCAAAGCGGTCATGCGGGACTACGGGTCGATGGGCGTGGTGATTGGCGGCTCCGGCAACGGCGAGCAGATCGCGGCCAACAAGATCCGTGGCGTGCGCGCCGCCCTGGTCTGGTCGGTCCGCACCGCCAAGCTGGCGCGGGCCCACAACGACGCCAACATCGCCGCCATCGGTTCCCGGGAGCACAGCCAGGCGGAGGCAATCGAGATCATCGACGCCTTCCTCTCAGAGCCCTTCAGCGGCGACGCCCGGCACCTGCGCCGGATCAAGCAGATCATCCACTACGAGTCGCATTCCACCTCGGCTGACTAAGCCGGCCGCGGCGGCTACTCGACGGTGAGACCGCCCGTCCGGCTGCGCTTGAGTTCATAGAAGCTGGGCCAACTGGCCAACGCCAACGCGCCGTCCCACAGCCGCCCCGCGTCCTCACCGTGCGGCACCTCGCCCAGGACGGGGCCAAAGAAGGCCACGGCCTCCAGCCCAATCACGGGTGAACCGACATCGTCACCCACCAGGGCCATGGCGGCGTCGTGCTCTTGCCGGATGGCCTGGTCCCAGGCGGCGTCATCGGCCGCCGCGGCCAGGCCGGCCGGTAGTCCCAGGGCCTCCAGCGAGGCCGCCACCACCGTGTCGAAGGCCCGGCTGGGGCTTTGCTTTTCGACGTGCAGGCGGTAGCCGAACTCGGCAAACAGTTGCCGGCCGGTCAGGTTGGCGGCCGGTTCCCCGGCCCCTTCCGCGCGGCGGGCGGCCTGGGCGGCCGCGATGACGCGGTGGTAGCGCCGGCCGGCCCCGTGCGAGCGGCGGTGGAACTCGTCCATGTCGCGGCCCTCGTTCAGCATCGACAAGGACAGGGCAC
>JAISTN010000169.1 GCA_031272565.1 Bifidobacteriaceae bacterium | reverse complement strand
GCCATCCGGCCGCTCCGCCAGCACCGCGCCCAACACCTGGCGCAGCGCGTGGGGCGTTTCGATCGAAGGATAGGGGTGGGTGGTGACCGTGCAGCGGCGGTCCGCCATCTCCTTGGCCTGGTCGGTGATGCCCCGGGCAATGTGGGCATAGAACTCGGCCGGTTCCAGTGGGTAGACCGCGGCGATCCGTAGCTCGCGCCGGGCCAGCGCCCGGGCGGACTGGTTGGGCAGGTAGTCCATGTCCTGCGCCGCCTGCAGAATCCGTTGCCGGGTGGCCTCGCTGACCCGGCCCTTGCCGTTCAGCGCCTTCGACACCGTGTTGGGGCTGACCCCAACCTGGCGTGCGATGTCCTTGATGGTGGGCCGCATCGCCGGGTCTCCTTAGGGATGGTGGGAGAAAGCTGCTGGGAGAATGCTACTCGTCGGCCCATTGCGGGCGGCCTCGGGCACTTCCCAGAGGCTTTGTAGCCCCGGCCACGTCAGTTGCCAGTGGCGCCGTATTCCGGAGCCAGGTGCAGGGCCGCCGCGCCGATCAGCGGCGCGTCCGGCCCCAAGGCCGCCGGCACCACCCGGACATGATCCCGCACGGTGCGGTAGGAGTACTCCATGATCCGCTCCATCAGCGGGTTCACCAGCAGGTCGCGTTCACGCGACAGGCCGCCGGACAAAATCAGCACGTCCGGGGTCAGGGTGGTGGCCACGGCGGACAGGCCCAGGGCCAGGTAGTGGACCATCTCGTCGATGGCCCCGGCACAGACCGGGTCCCCGGCGCGCGCGCCGTCAAAGATGGCGTGGGCATCCAGGGCTGCCGGTGGCAGATCCGCCAGAGGCGAGCGGGCGCCGCCGGCCAGGTTGCGCCGGAAGACCTTGACCAGACCCAGGCCAGAGCCGCCCGCCTCCAGGCAGCCTCTGGCCCCGCAGCCGCAGACCAGGGATTCGTCCGCCACTCGCAGGTGGCCAATCTCGCCGGCCGTGTGGTGCGCCCCGCCGTACAACCGCCCATCGATGATGATGCCGCAGGCCACGCCGCTGCCAATGGTGGCGCAGACCGCGTTGGCCAGGCCGGCCCCGGCCCCAAACAGGTATTCGCCCCAGGCGGCCGCACCGGTGTCCTGGATCAGGTGCACCCGCAGCCCCGCACGGTCCTGCAGCATGGCGGCCAACGGCAGGTTCTGCCAGCGCAGGTTGGGTGTGTAAACCACCAGGCCGCGGGCGTCATCGACGGTGCCCGGCAGCCCGGCGCCGATGCCGTGAAAGCGAGCCCGGTCGTACGGTGCTAGCAGCTCGTCCAGGGCGTCCAGCAGGTTGGCCAGGTTGTCTTCCAGCTTGGGGTACTGCCACGACTCGATACCGGTCTTGTGCAGGATCTGCCCGGTCTGGTCGACCACGCCCAGCAAGATCTTGGTGGCGCCGATGTCGATGCCAACCGTCAGGTCCGTTGTCGCTTGCGTACCCACGGCCTCCCCCAATCGCCCGTTCCGGTGCGGCTGCCTACCGGGGGCCCCAGTCGATCACGGCCCGTTCCACCAGGCGGTCAAAAGCGGCGTCATAATCCGGGCGGACCACCTGCAGCTCGGGGTGGGCGTCGAAGCAGGCGATGATCTCCTTGGCGCCCTGGCAGAACGGCACCTGCTGGTGGAAGCCGGTGGCGATGGCCCGCACCTTGGAGCAGTCAAAGATGACCGAATGGGTCCGGTCACCAATCAGCCCGGGGCCCTCGGCCGGTAGTTCGGCGGCGATCGCCTCCGAGGTCACGTGGGCCAGCACCGGGTCTTTGACGCCGGCGGCGTGGGCCAGTTCGGTGTAGATCTGGTTCCAGGTCAGGACCTCGTCACCCATGATGTGGAAGGTGTCGCCGATGGCGCTGGACTGGCCAAACAGGCCGACAAAACAGTAGGCGAAGTCGCGGGCGTGGGTCAGCACCCACAGCGACGTGCCGTCGCCCTGCACCACGACCGGCTGGCCGGCCCGCAGGCGGGCGATGTCGGTCCAGCCGCCCAGGCAGGGCAACAGCCCGGCATCGTACGTGTGGGCTGGCCGGACAATGGTGGCCGGGAAGCCCTCCGTGCGGATCAGTCCCGTCAGGTAGTCCTCGCAGGCGATCTTGTCCCGCGAATACTGCCACCAGGGGTTGACCAGCGGGGTCGATTCGGTGATGGGCAGTCGTGAGCCGCGCTGGTAGGCGGCGGCGGTGGCGATGAAGATGAACTGGTCGGTGTGGCCCTTGAGGAGTTCCACATTGCCGGCCAACTGGTCCGGGGTGAAGTCGATGAAATCGGCCACCACGTCGAAGTGCCGGCCCGCCAGGGCGGAGCGGGCGGCAGCTTGGTCGCGGGCGTCGCAGCGGATCAGTTCGGCCGCCGGCGGGACGGGCCGCAAGGTCGATTGGCCGCGGTTCAACACGCTGACCTGCCAGCCGCTGGCGATTGCCTGGTTGACGCAGGACCAGCTAATGATGCCGGTGCCGCCAAGGAAGAGGACTGACTTGCTCATGGGAGTTCATTTCTGCCGGGAGTAGGGCGGGTCTGGCCGGCGGGTCGGGGCAGGGTACTTGGGGTCCCCCCCCCGGCCCGGCGGCCTTTCGATGCTAAGGCTAGAGCAGCCGGGACTTGGGGGTTGAGCGCCTGGCGGCCGGCGGTAGGCGGTAGAGCCGGCCGCCAAGCGCCCAAGCGTCACGGCCGGGCTACCGCCGCGGCTTGGACCTTCGCCGCGATGTCCTCCGGCGAGTTTTCGGTCGCCAGGGCCTCTTGGACGGCGATCACCAGGGCGTTGGACGTTTCCTGTGACAGGTGAAGCTGGCGGGTTTCCGCGGTGGAACCGGCCGCCTCATACATTTCCTTGAACGCCGGGATCTGGATCTCCGGGTCGACCAGGTCGATCTGCTCCCAGTCCGGGCCCATGCCGGCCAGGGCGGGCAGGCCAATGTCCAGGTAGTGCAGAATGACCTCTTGGCCTTCCTGGGTGGTGGTGAACCAGGTGGCGAACTTCTTGGCCGCCTCGATGTTCTTTGACTTCGGGTTGATGGCGAAGCCCCATTCGACTTCCGCCACCATGCCCGGCTTTTCGCCACCCAGGTTGGGGGTCAGCATGGGCATCATGACGAACGGGTCAGGGTTGGACACGCCGGCTGCCTGGGCGGCCACGGTCTGGGCTTCCCGGCCGGCGTACTGGGTGTACCAGGTGCCCATCTGGACGTAGGCGGCCTTGCCGGACATGAAGGTGTTGTTGGCCTCCGGGTACTGCTGCACGCCGATGGCGTCCTGTTGGATGATGCCGTCCTTGATCATGTTGCGCAGAATGGTGATGCCTTCGTAGAAGACCGGGTCCTCCCAGGAGGCCTCGCCTTTCAGGGCCTTGATCCAGTATTCGGTGTCGACGCTGCTGGTGGTGGTGCGCAGCAGCTCTGTGCCGAAGGTCATGTCGCCGCCGGCGCCCATCGCCATGCAGACATAGCCGGCGTCGGTGATGGTCTTGCACTGGTCAACCCACTCGTCGTAGGTCTCCGGGGGCGTCAGACCCAGGGAATCCAGCAGGGTCTTGTTGTACCAGAACATCTGGGCGCCCACGCCGCCCAGCGGCAGGGCTGTCAGAAT
>JAISTN010000150.1 GCA_031272565.1 Bifidobacteriaceae bacterium | reverse complement strand
CCGGCAACTCCAGGGGCGGCACACCACTCAAGCGGACGTATTCGATCACCCCGGCCTGGTCCAACCGCTCCAACGCCGCGTCCACAAAGCGTGAACCCTTGAAGATGGAGCGTGACGGCGCGTGCGCCACCTTCAGCCTGCCACTTGGTGCCCACGGCGGCGCCGGGGCGAAATCCGCCGCCATCAGCACGCTTGGCACCCAGTGGGCGCCCTCCACAAAGTCCAGCATGTCCGGTGTGGTGACAAACACCGGCAGGCGAAGCCGTTGGATGGCCGCCTGGATGTCGCTCGACAGGTGCGCATACGGGCCTGTTTGCGCCTCGCTGTCCGGGCCAAACGGGCTGAACGGATACAACGTCCGGTGCCGCCCCGGCGTGCGAGCCGAACTGCCGTGCAGCAACACTGCGACCCGCCGCCCGGAGGCCAGCAGAGCGCGCGCGTCCCGTAGGCCCTTTGTCGTCCGGCTGGCCTGCGGACCGGAACCGGCGGCGTCGATCACGGGTTTCAGGTCCTCTAGCAACACATGGCTGGCGGGACTCAGCAAGGAATCTGCCACCCACTGCCGCCGACCCGGCTCGGCCCACTCGCTGTAGGTCAAGAAGGCGTCACAGGGGAAGCGCAACGGCGAGGCGGCCCAAGAGATGGTCAGGTTGGCGGCCGTCCAGCCCGGCAGGTGGTCTGCCACCGCCTGCGCCAGGGCATGGCCCTGCCCAGCGTAGTTGGCCGGCGCCACCAGCAAGTGCCGGCCGGCGGCCGCTTCCAGCGGCGGCACCTGGGGCAGCCCTGCCAGGGCATCGGACGTGGCCTGGGTCATGCCCCGCCCCCATTGCCGCCTGATGCCAGCCGCAGGCGGGCCTTGCCTTGGACCTGCTTGACGGCTCGGTAGCCCTTGCGGGCGGCTCGGTAGCCCTTGCGGGCGGCCCGGTAGGCCACCGTGCCGCGCAGTTTGGCCAGCGCCGCGGCCTCCCGCTGGGCGGCCTTCGCCGCCCGCTGGGCGGCCTGCGCCGCCCGCTGGGCTCCCGCCAATTGCCGGGTCAAGAGCGCGATCTCCGCCTCCGCCGCCCCGCTGGCGGCCCACCACCGCCCGGCCTGCCAGGCCTGTGCAGCTTGCCCCAGGGCGGCTCGGTCCAGGGCCTCGATCAGATCGGCCGCGGCGGCCGGCGCCGGTGGGGCGAACAACGCCGGCGGAGCAGCCGGGCCGCGGGGTGCCAGCGGCTCCAAGGTGGCCAGGGCCACCACCAACGTGACACCTGGCGCCAGGTCGGCATCGGCCGCCGGCGCGGCACCGCCTGGCGATGCCTCGCCGGGCTCCGCCTGCTCGTCCGCAGTGGCCGCATCATTGTCCGGCGCGGCAGCAGGCTCACTTGCCGGGGCCGCTCCCCGGCTGACCTCGACCACCTGCAAACCGGCCTGGGCCAGGGCCGGGGCGAAGGGCGCCAGCGGCAGCCGCGCTGGTGGATCGTCCAGCACCAGCACCGCCCAGGTGCCGGCGGGCACCGGCGTCCCCGGCCAGTTGACCAGCCCGCCGCTGGCCGGGTCCAAGGCGGCGAAAAGCACCGCCCGGCCAGATTCGTACAACTCCTTGGTAGCCGGCGTGGCCGCCGCGTCAACCGCCGCCGCCGGCGGCGGTCCATACGCCGGGGCCGGGGCCGCCTCGCCCAGCACTTGGTCCAGGGTGGGCACCCCCGCTTGAGTCAAAGCCCCGGCCAACCATTCCGGCAACCCCGGCAAAGCGGCCACGCCCTTTTCGGCCAGGCTCGCCTCGGCCAATGTGTCACTGAGCCATCTCATGCCGCTGTCCCTTCTGCCGGGTCCGCCAAGAAATCCCTGGCCAGCACCCTAGCCGCCACCTCTCCACCATGCACCGCCGCCGCGTAGGCCGGCCCCGTCGCCGCCAGGTCCCGGTAGGCCGGCCGCACCAATGCCACCTCCGCAATCAGGTCTGTCAGTTCGCCCGGGCCCACCGCCAGCACCGGTGGCGGCTGCGGGTAGCGCCGCGCCAGCCCGGCCGGCAGGTTGGCCAGCACCAACCGGCCGGCCGCCAGGGCCTGCAGCCCAATCAAGCTCAGCCCCGGCGCCTCCAGCCGGTCCACCACCACATCCACCTGGCGCACGGCCCGGGCCACCAGGGCCGGCGCCAGAGCCGGCGAGTCCGGCTCCCAGCGCCGGTAGTCGATCAGCCCCAGGGCGGCCAAGTGGCCCAGTCCCGCCTCCAGCGCCACGCCCAGCGGGCCCTCGGCCGGCCCGGCCAGCAGCCGCGCCACCCGGGGGGTGATGCCCGGCTGTAGCACCGGTTCGGCCGGTGCCAACGCCCAGCGGCCCAGCACCGGCGGCAGGTAGGCCGCCCCCGGCAGGGCATCCAGCAGTTCGGGACTGGAAACGAACGTGGGCAGGCCGGCCGCCGTTAAGTGGGCGACACCTGCCGCCGTCAAACGGTCCAGATCACCCGGGTGCAACACCACAGCCACCCGCCGCCCGGCGGCCTGCAGTTGCCCGATGTCACCCCAAGCCAAGCCGGGCGCATCCAGGTCCGGTTCGCGGGCTTGATCCACCGCCACCAGCGGGCGCAGGGATTCCAGCAGCACATGTGAGGCCGGACCCACGGCCTGCCAGGCCAGATCCGCCCTGGTGACGGGCCTGAGCCAATCATCTTCCTGGACCGTCAAATCGGCATCGTGGAACTCCGCCACCGGCCGCCCCACCACCGCTAGAGCCTGTGCCCGCCAGCCAGGCAGATAGTCAACCACCGCCTGGGCCCAGGCCTGGCCCTGGCCACCCCAGTTGGCCGGGCCAATCAGCAAGGCGCGCGCCGCCTGGTCCACCGAGGCCGGCCCGCCGGCCCCGGCCGCCGGCCCGCCCAGCGCCGCCCGCTCAAGCAACGCCGTCCGCTGCAGGGGCGGCAGGGACCCACCAGCCACCTGGACGCCAGCCGGCCCCAATTGCAGCCAGGACTGGCCTTCCGTCACAGGGCCCTCCACCACCGCCAGGGGCAGCGCGGCCACATCGGTGACCGGTAGCGGCGGGTACACCAGCGAGGCCGGGGTCCGGCCGGCCGCCAGCAATTCGACCAGGCGCCCGGCCGCGTCCAGGTGCGGGACCGCCAAGACGCCATCGAGCGCCCCGGCCGCTGCCGCCACCGCCGCCAAGGCGGCCGGCTCGCGCGCCACGGTCACCGCCACGCCGCCGGCACTGGGGCCGGCCCCGACCACGGCGTGGACCAACTGCGCCGCCGCCTGGTCCGGGTTGGACCCGTCCGCCAGTTCCAGTTTGCGGCAGGCCGCGCCCGCCACCACGGCCGGCACCTCCCAGCCGTCACCAGTCAGGCCAACGGCCAGCACCCGGACCTTGTCCACCGTCACGCCACTCATGCCCACCCCAAGGTCCGGTCCAGCCGGTCAAACGCCCGGGTGAAGATCGCCTCACGGCTGTAGCCCGCCCCGTACTGCCGGGCCGCCGCCAGTTCGGCTTCGGTTGGCTGGTGGCGGGCCGCCCGCACCATCGCCTCCGCCACGGCCGGCACCGACACCTCCGCCGCCTCAAACAACAGCGGATAGCCGGCCAGCACCCGGCGGGCGTCATGGCCCGGTTTGATCAGCGCGACAATGGGCAGCCCGGTGGCCACGTATTCGTAGACCTTGCCGCTGGTCACCAGGTGGCCGCCCTCTTTGGCGAACAGCAGCACATCGGTGTTCGCGTAGACCTGCATCAGTTCCGACTTGGCCTTGCGGCCGGTGAACTCGACGCCGTGGCGCTGAGCCGCCGCCGCCAAGGCCCGCTGCCGGTCTGACACGGCCCCGCTGTAGCCGTAGTGGCCCACAAAGCGCAGCGTCCCAGCCGCCAGTGAAGGTTCGGCCGCCCGCGCTTTGGCCCAGGCGTCGACCATCAACTGGGCGGGCAGGGCCGGGCTGATGGTGCCGACAAAGCTGAAGTCCACGCCATTGCCCGCCGGGCCACGGCCACCCCAGGTCCGCGGCGCCGCCGGGTCAACCGGTGAGAAGCGCGGATCCCAGCCGTTTTCCACCACCTGCACCTTGCCCTCCGCGCCCGGGAACTGGGCCTCATGGATGGCCGCCAGCGGGGGGTTGACCAGCCAGAACTCCTGCGCCACGTCCAGGGCCAGTTCCAGCCAGGGCCGCACTCCGGCCGCATTGTGCGCCGGCTGGCCGGTGTAGACGTTGAAGTACCACGAATCGCGGTCATCCAGCACCACCGGCACGCCGCTCTCCTGGCCCAGCAGCAGTGCCACACCGAAGTCAACGTAGGGGTTGCCCGTGGCGATCACCAAGTCGAAGGGCGCGGCGCCATGCAGTTGCCGGGCCGCCGCCAGTAGGGGCGCCAGCCAGATGCCGTAGGTCGCGTCCGGGAAGCGCTGCTCCCAGATGGCGGCCGCTGCCCGGTTCCAGGCCGGATCCGCCACCCGGCCGGCCGGCCAGCGGTTCACCACCGGGTCATGGAAGGTGGGCGGCACGTCCACCCGGACAAGCCGCACCCGGGGGTCCACCGCCGCCAGCAGCGAATGGTCGCCGCCCACTGCGACATCGAACGTGTCGGTGCCCACGGTCAGCACCGTCACCTGGTGGCCGCGGGCGGCCAGCACATTGACGGTGGCCAAGGGCCGGTATGTGCCAGGGCCCCGGTGGGGCGCGAAACCCCAGGCCACATACAGGATTCGCTTGCCGCTGGCCGGTTCAGCCATGGGCCTCACCTCCGGCCAGTCCCGCTTCCAGAAATCCCTGCCGCAGGGCTTCAGCCGCCGCCCGGCCATCGTGCCAGGCCCGGGCGAAGGCCGGCCCGGCCGCCGCCACCGCCTGGTAGGCCGCCGGGTCCCGCGCGATGTCCTCAATCACGTCAGCGATGGTGGATGGGTCGGCCTGCACCACCGGCGCCGGTTCCGGGTAGCGCCGGCGCACGTGCGGCGCGATGTACGCCACCGCCAGCCGCCCGGCCGCCAGTGTCTGGTTCATCAAGGTGGCCGGGTTGCCCAGCACGATCTGGTCCACCACCACGTCCATTTGGCGCACCACCAAGGGCATCACCAGGGGCGATACTCCTTGCAGGCGGACGTATTCGATCACCCCGGCCCGGTCCAGGCCGTCCAGGGCGGCGTCCACCTCCGCCGAACCTTTCAGCAGCCCGCTGGACGGAATGTGGGCCACCTTCAGGCGCCCGCGCGGCCGCCAGGCCGGGGCTGGGGCAAAGTCTTGCCGCCCAATCACGATTGGCACCCAGGTGGCCTGCGGCAGGAAATCCAGCATGTCCAATGTGGCCGTGAACAGGGGCACATCCAGCCCCTCCAGGGCCTGGTGCACGGCCACCGCCCGGTTGATCATGGCGGTCTGGAAGGAGTCCCGGCCAAAGCGGAACGGCGACCAGGGGTACCAGGCGGCGTGGGTGGCAGGGGTGCGGCCGGCGCTACCGTGCACCAGCACCGCGACCTGGCGGCCGGTCTCCTTCAAATGCCCGATGGCTCTCCTGGCACCAGCCGGTGACACCACTGGTTCGCCCAGCCAGTCCCAGCCGGCAAAGTCCATTAGGTCTTCCCACAGCAGATGGGTGGCCGGCCAGACGGCCTGCAGGGCAAGGTCGGCCCTGGTCACAGGGCTGACCCACTGTTCGCCTTCAACTGTCATATCGGCCTCGAAGACCAGCCCGGCGCCGGTTGACAGGCGCAGTTGCAGGTTCTTGGCCTCCCAGCCCGGTACGTGGTCCTGCACCGCCTGGGCCCAGGCCCGCCCCTGGCCAGCCCAGTTGGCCGGGGCCACCAAGAGGCGATGCCCATCCCCTGCCGGGGTTGGCCCCACCCGGGCCCGCAGGGCCCGGGCCTGCAGCGGATTCACCGCTGCGCCTGCAACTTGCACACCAGTGGGCGTCAGCCGCAGCCAGGGCGCCCCGGGCGGCACCGGCCGGTCGGTCACCTCGACCCGGGGGAGCTCCGGCGGGGCCGGCGGCCCCGCCGGTGCCCCCTCGCCCAGTACCGGCGGGTAAACCAACTGCGCCAGGTCACGGCCGGCCTCCAGCAGGCCGGCCAAGCGTTCGGCCGCCGCCGCACTGGCCGCCGCCACCGCGTCGGAGCGCTGGTTAACCAGGCGGTGTAGCACGGGCAAGACCGTGGCGTGCGGTCCCAGCGAATACAGCACCCAGGCCGCCTGGCCGCCCGCGTCCAGCACAGCCGCCAGTTCCGCCACCAGCTCCTCCACGCCGTTGGCCGTCAGGTCCACCTGCTGCCAACCGGCGGCCGGCGCCGGGCCGGCCGCGGGCTCACCTAGGCCGGGCCAGGCCGCGACCGCCAGGCGGTGCACTGTCACGCCCATCCCAGGGCTACCTCAAGTTGATCGAAGGCCGCGGCCAGCACCTGGGGCCGCCCAAATGCCAGGCCATGGCGCAGCGCCGCCGCCACTTCGTCTTCAGCCGGCACGTGTTCTGCGGCGGCCACTAGGGCATCCGCCAGGGCGGCCGGGGTCAACTCGGCGGCGTCGAACCACAGCGGCCGGCCCCCCAGCACCCGGCGGGCGTCATGCCCCAGGTCGATGGCCGAAACGACCGGCAGGCCGGTGGCTACATATTCGTAGACCTTGCCGGAGGTGACCAGCCCGCCGCCTTCCTTCAGGAAGACCAGGGCGTCGGTCTGCCGGTACAGATCCGGCAGTTCGGTCCTGGGCTTGGGGCCGGTGAAGAAGATGCCGTGGTCCGGTTGGTCCACCAACTGCTGGGGGCTGCCCGGCCCCACCAGTTCGAAGCGCGCCCCGGTCAGGGCCGGGCTGGCCGCCCGGGCCTGCTTCCAGCCCTCCAGGGCCAGGCCCAGCGGGAAACCCACCATGGTGCCCACATAGCGGAACACCAGCGGCCGGTCCGGCTGGCGAGGCGGTGGCGTGATGTCCCCCGGCACAAACTCCGGGTCCCAGCCGTTGCAGACCGCTTGGATCTTGGCCGCGTGCTGCGGAAACTCGCGTTGGTGCAGTTCGGCAATGGGCGGGTTGATGTACCAGGCTTGGACGCAGCGGCTCAGGGCCAGGTCCAGCAGTGGCCGGATCTGCGGCGCCTGCGGGTAAGGCTCACCGGTGAAGACGTTGAACAGCCACGAATCGCGGTCATAGAGCACAAACGGCACATCGGTGTCCAGGTTCAGGCGCAGGGGCACCGAGAAGTCAACCCACGGGCTGGCCGTCGCCAACACCAGGTCAAAGCCCTCCGCCTGGTGCAACCGCCGGGCGGCGGCGCCGGCCGCCGGGTACCACTGCGGAAACCAACCCGTCCCCAAGGGCTCGGGGAAGACACCCCGCCAGCGGTCTTCTGCCAGCCGGATCCATTCGGCCTGGTTCAGCACCCGGTGCTTGGACCAGCGGTTCAGCACCGGGTCTTTCTGGCTGGGCGGCATGGGCACCCGCACCACCTTGACCCTGGGGTCCACCCGGTCCACCAGGCCCGGGTCGCCGCCTTGTACCACCGCGAAGGTGTCGGCATCGGCCGTCAGCACTGTCACCTGGTGGCCGCGCGCCGCCAGGGCGTTAACGCAGGCCAGCGGCGTCCACACGCCCGAGCCGCTAAACGGCGGGAAGCCCCAAGCCACGTACAACACGCGCTTGGCCGCGCTGCTTCCCTCCGTCACCGTCGCCTCCCCTGCAATTCTGGTCTCCGTCACCATGTCATGGCCTCATGGCTCGCTCCATTATCCCGTGGTGGGCCGCTTCCGGGCGGCCCACCGGCCAAGTGATCAGCCAACGACCTCCACCCTCCAACCAACCGCAACGCCCGCCGGACCAACCGGAAACCAGCGCCCAGCAGCCGGCGCAGCGGCCGGGGCAGCCGGCGCTTGGCCTTGGCCAGGCGGCGCACCACCTTGTAACCGGTCGAGGCCTGGATGCCGGCCAGTTGCCTGGACAGCTTGGCGTTGTGCGCTCGGGTCGCCTCCAAGGTGGCCTCGGTGGCTACCAGCGCCGCCCGCACCTTGGCCTCGGTGGCGGCGGCATTGCGGCCGGCGATGTCGCTGG
>JAISTN010000139.1 GCA_031272565.1 Bifidobacteriaceae bacterium | reverse complement strand
CCTTCGACAGGTAGCGGTCACCGCGGTCCGGCAAGATCGTCACCACATTGCCACGCTCCAGCCCCCGCGCCACCACCAAGGCGGCATGGAAGGCCGCCCCGGACGAGGTCCCCGCCAAGATCCCTTCCGCCTTGGCCAACTGCCGGACCCCGGCCAAAGCTGCCGTGTCGGACACCTTGACCACCCGGTCCACCAGATCGAGGTTCATCACCAGGGGCACAAAGTCGTTGCCAATTCCCTCGATTTCATAGTCGGCGTGCTCGCCGCCGCCAATGATGGAGCCAACCGGGTCCGCCAGCACCCCCTGAATGAAGGGATTGCGTTCCTTCAGGTAGCTCATCACCCCGCTGTAGGTGCCACCCGAGCCGGCTCCGGCCACCAGGTAGTCGATCTGCCCATCCAAGTCCTGGTAGATCTCCGGGCCAGTGGTCTCATAGTGGGCCCGCGGGTTGGCCGGGTTGGAGAACTGCTTCAAGGTGACGGCACCGGGGATGGTCCGGATCAGTTCTTCCGCCTTGGCCTCCGCGCCCAGCATGCCACCTTCGCGCGGGGTGTTGACAACCTCTGCCCCCAAGGCCCGCAGGACCTGTTGCTTTTCGGCCGAAAACTTGGTGGGCACAACGAAGATCACCCGGTAGCCGCGGTTCAAGGCCGCCACCGCAATGCCGATGCCGGTGTTGCCGGCCGTCGCTTCTACTACCGCCCCGCCGGGGCGCAGTTCGCCGCGGGCTTCCGCCTCCGCCAGCATGGCCACCCCGATCCGGTCTTTGACCGAACCGCCGGGGTTCCACAGTTCCAGTTTGGCGAACAGTTTGACCCCGTCCGGTACTCCCACGTGACGCAGCCGTACCAGGGGCGTGCGGCCGATCAGTGCCTTGATGCCGTCGGCGTACCTCATGGCGTCACCGCCGGGCGGCGCAGCGTGTAGATGGCGTAGACGCCATCGGCCGGGAGGTAGACATCCACCGGCCAGGCCAGGCCGGCCGCCTCAAGCAACCCCGACACCTGCTCCACCGACCGCGGTTTGATGTGCGGCCACTGGACCACATGCAGCGCGAAATCAAGCTGGGGGCGGTCTGCCAGCATGTTGGAGGTCACCAGCCGCCCGCCGGGGGCCAGGGCGGCCCCGGCCCGGCGCAGGAATTCGATCGCCCCGGCCATGCGCAGCCGGGTCCGGATCAGCCCCCGGTAGGTGTAGCGCCAATCGGCCGGGCGGAGGTATTCCAGCAGGCCAACGGCATCGACAGCGTCGAACTGACCCAGGTGGGCAAAGCCGCGCGCACCCAGCAGGTTGAGCCGCACGGTGGTGACCGTCCCGCTGTCCGCCCAGCCACTGAGGCCGGCTTCAACCTTGAGCCCCAGTTCGGCCGCCCGGCGGCGGGCACCGGCCAGGGCTTCCCGGTCGATGTCGGCCAGGGTGACATGCGGCGCCGGCAAGCCCAACGCCCGCACGGCTTGGACGGCGGCCAGTACCGGGCCGGCCGTGCCGCTGGCCAGGGACAGCCAGTACTGGTGGCGTTCCGGCGTGGCCTTGGCCTGGTCGACCAAGAGCCGGGTCCAGACGTGCCCCCGGGACCGAATACCGCGGGCATCCAGGGCGTTGCGGCACATCTCCCGGAAGCCGGGGTCGACCGGCCGGCCGCCTGGCAACGCCACCAACTCCGGGTTGTACAGGGGCTCCAAGGCCAGGGCCGATGGCGCCAGCGCCAGCCAGTCACCAGTCGCGGGGTTTTCCGCCACCAGGGCGGCAGTGGCGGGGTTGGCCAGGTCCAGCCCCCGGTGCGGCCGGCGCCGCCGGCCCGCGGCGGCTGCCTGGTCGCGGACGTACGCGGCACCGAGTTCGCCCAGGGCCGCGATCCGCTGGGCCACCGCCGGTTCGGCCGCGGTCACAAACGGGTCCTCGCAGTCGACTCGATGCCGGCGGACGATGCCGCTCGCTGACGGCGCGGCGCCGTCCGTCAGCGGGGCCTGCCCGGCCGTCACGGCGCTCACCTGACCGCTCCCAGCAACGGGCCGCGGGCGGCACCGGCAACCCGGGCTTCGCGGGTGACGTCAGCGGCGGGCGAAGCTTCGGCCGCCTGGGTGGCAACCGCAGCATCGGCGTTGCGAGCTTCATTGACAACGCCGGCGGCGGTAGCGCTATCTGGAGCAGAGGGACTACTCGCTTCGCGGGCGGCACCGGCGGCCTCCCCACCCCCACCTGCGCCAGCGCCGGCGTGGGCGGCCGTCAATGCCCGGTCCAGGTCTTCCCGCAGGTCCGCCACGTCCTCCAGGCCAATCGACAACCGGATCAGCCGGTCGGAGATACCCATGTCAGCCCGCACGGCCGGCGGGATCGAGGCGTGGGTCATGGTGGCCGGATGGCAAGCCAGCGATTCGACCCCGCCCAGCGATTCAGCCAGGGTGATGACCTCAAGGGCCTCCAGGAAGGCCCGGTGGTCACCGCCGGGGGCCAACTCCAGCGACAGCACGGCGCCGGGCCCGTCCGCCTGGCGCTGCTGCACTTCCCGGCCGGGGAAACCGGGCAGGGCCGGGAAGTAGACGCGGGCCACGCGCCGATCGGCCTCCAGCCACAACGCCAGCTCGGTGGCGCTGGCCTGGTGCCGGTCTAGCCGCACCCCCAGAGTCTTGATACCCCTGATCACCAGGTAGGCGTCCAACGGCGCCAGCACCCCGCCGCTGGCGTTCTGGATGTAGTACAGCCGCTCCGCCAACCCGGGGTCGCTCAGGGCCACCAACCCGGCCACCAGGTCGCTGTGCCCGCCCAGGAACTTGGTGGCCGAGTGCACCACGATGTCCGCCCCCAGTTCCAAGGGCCGTTGCAGGTAGGGGGTCAGGAAGGTGTTGTCGACAATCGACAGAACGCCCCGGCGCCGGGCCAGGTCCGCGATCTGCCCGATGTCGCTCACGGTCAGCAGCGGATTGCCCGGGCTTTCCAGCAGCAGGGCTTTGGTGGGCGGGGCCAGGGCTGCTGCCAGCGCCTCGCCATCGGCCGGGTCAACCGTCACGTGGCTGATGCCGAAGCGGTTGAAGATCTGGTCCAGCACCCGGAAAGTGCCGCCGTAGACGTTGCCCAACAGGGCGATCCGGTCGCCCTGTGAAAACAGTGACAGGACGGCGGTGACGGCGGCCATGCCGCTGGCGAACGCCAAGCCAAAGCGGCCGTGTTCCAAGTCCGCGATCAGGGCCTCCAACGCCGCCCGGGTGGGGTTGCCGGTGCGGGAGTATTCGTAACCCAGGTGCTTGCCCAGCTCAGGCTGGCGGTAGGTGGAGGTCAGGTAGACCGGCACGTTGACGGCGCCGGTCAGTGGATCGCCGTCAATGCCGCCATGAATCAGCAGTGTGTCTTTGCGCCCCTTGAAGGGCTGGTGTGATGCCCCCAAAGGGGGCATTCGCATGTCGCCTTCGCTGGCCGGGGTGGGGCTGGCGCTCACGGGATCAACTCCACCCGGTAAGTCGGGTTGAAGCGGTAACCCTGGCGGTGCACCGTGGCGATGGCGGCCGGCAGGCCCAGCTTCTCGCGTAGGTGGGCGATGTGCACGTCGATGGCCCGCGACCCGGGCGGGGCCGGGTGGCCGGAGCTGTCGGAGGTCCGCAGGTCTTCCCGGCTGACGGCCTGGCCGGGGCGGGCCGCCAGGTAGGCCAGCAGGTCGAATTCGCGGCCGGTCAGCGGGACTTCGGTCTTGCCCACGTGGACCGTGCGGGCCGCCCGGTCAATGGTGATGGTGGGCTCCAGCGGCAGGGCCCGCAGAACGGCTTGGAACTCACGGGCGGCCCGGACCGATTCGGGTGACAGGGACATGACCTGCGGCGCCGGGCGGGCCAGGCGGACCAGGCGGGCCGAACGCACTGGCAGGGCCGCCGTGGCCTGGCCGCCCGGTGTGTTCTGGAAGCCCGGGGCAATGGCCCGGTTGCGGATGATGTAGCGCGGACGGAACGGTGGTGCGATGGTGGCGGTAGCCATGTTGGTTGATCCTTAGGGCTGGTGGCGCAAACGCGGCGGCGGCATGGCACGCGGCGGTTGGGAAGCGCCTGGCTGAATGTGGTTGGGGGGTTGTTAGCTAGAACAACAACACATTCGCCGGCCCAGACACATGCTGAAGGCGCCGCTGGTTGGCGGCGCGGCGCTCAGCACGGGGCTACTCACATCGCTAAAGGTGACACAAGTCACGCCGCAGGGTCAAACAGGTGTCCCCCATGTGGGTGAATGTTAAGACCGCCCGGCCGCCGGGCCGGGCGCCGGCTGCCGCCGGCAAGGTTGCCGGCCGTTTGCCAGCATGGGGACTTCTCCCCATCGCGCCGCTGCCCGCCGCCGGGTTAGGGTCAACGCACTCGCACATTGCAGGCCCCATCAGATCCCAGGAGAGGAATCCCCCAACATGACCCGCAACAAGTTTCTGCTGGCTTTGACCGCGCTGACGGCCGCCGCTGCCCTGGTGGCCGGCTGCAGTTCCGACAAGACAGACGATTCAAACGACACCGGGACCACCACAGCGGCGGCTGATGACACGGCGGACCAGACCGCCGCTGCGGACGACCAGGCTGATGGTGAAACGGACAGCGATTCGGCGGCTTTGCTGGCTGGCTCCGACCTGCCGGAAGACTACGGCAACGTCAGCGCGGTCTGCGACTACTTCATGGGGCTGTCCGCTACGGCCCTCCAGGACGCCGCCCAGATCCCCGAGGTCTACACCGGGGCGGCCGATGTGGCCGGCGGCCAGTTCAGGGACGACCTGCTGCTGTTTGTTCAGGGCTATGAAGCCATGCAAAGCGCGGCTGAAGACCCCAGCGTGCTAGAGGGCTTTGACAGCACTGCCTACAGCGAAGCCGGGGAACGGGTGGCGCAGGCCGTGGCGCTGTGCGGCACGGCAGTGGGCTAACCAACCGACGGCGGCCGTGGAGCTGCCCGTGAGTGCCCCGGCGCAATCATGGGGCGTCACCGGCGAACCGCCCCCGGGTGGCACTCGTCACCGGGGGACGGGTCCAGGGTGACGAAACGCCGGGGCACTCACCGGCAGCTTCCACGCCGCTAGCGGGGCCGGTGCCACCCGGTAGGCAGGCGGCCGATGCCGATCGCTGGCCACCAGCTTCACTGATCTCCACTTCGCCTACCTCCAGGCCGCCGATGGCGCCCGGCGGTAGGCGGCCAAGAGTTGATGCATGTCGCCCCGGTGTGGGCGCGCTCGTCCAAGGACAGGTGCTTGTAGT
>JAISTN010000059.1 GCA_031272565.1 Bifidobacteriaceae bacterium | reverse complement strand
GGCGCCGTCGTGCGCCGCCTGGCCGCCCAGGCCCACCAAACCGCCCTTGACCCCGTCTTCACCGCCTGGTCTCCCTGACCCCAACCGGCCCTGGGCCACCAGACCGCCCCGGCCGCCGTTCTCACCCAGACCCGTGGCCTTGCGGCCGGGCCCTGATGGTCAGTGCCCTAGCTGGTAGGTGAAGGCCCGTCCCCGCCCTGGTTGGCGAGTGACGGTGCCGTCTGCGGCCAAGCTTTTCAGGGAGTATTCGACCTGGCGGCGGCTCAGACCGGTCCGCCGGACCAACTGGGTGACCGACTGGGCCGGCTGGCCGTCCAAAGCGGCGGTGATCAGTTCGGTGTTGGATTTGGGGGCCACCGACGGGGCGGCCGCGGTGGCACCGGCCGTCAGTTTGGCAGTGAAGCGGACCCCCTGGTCGATGAAAACAGGGGGAGCCATGCCTGCCTGGTGCAACGCCTGGCGGGTGGCCGGAATCCCGCTGCCCAAGCGTTCAATCACCCTGGCGCCGTCCCGTGTGCGCACGGCCTGGAGGATCTCGGTCAGCCTGGCGTTGCGCAGGTGAGATGGGCCCTTGCCAAGTGTGGCGACGGTCAGGCCGAACAGGCCGCCCTGGTTGGTAATGGTCAGTTGGGATTGGTCCACCCGCAAAGTGACCGGGGTGCTCAGCGCGTAAGGCCCCAAGTCGCGGTGGATCAAGGCGTTGGCGATCAGTTCGCGGACCGCGATGGGCGGGTAGGCGGGCCGGTCCGTCACCTGGCCGGTGGCGGCATCGGCCGCGATTTGACGGCCGGTTACCCGGGTTACCCAGGCGGTGGCGTCTTCCAGGATGGCTGGGATCGATCCGCCTAGATAGACGCTGTCCAAGGCCCGCACGGCCGGCCCCGCACCGGCTTGTTGCAGGCTCGCCTGGAGGCCCAGGTTGGGGAAAAACTGCTGAGGGTAGATGCCAAAGGCCAACAGGCCGGCCAGCGTTGGGACGTCACCCGCCGTCACCCCGGTGCGGGTCAGCAGTTCCGGGTCCGGCAAGGCGGCCAGCCGGGGCGACGCAAGGCGCCGCTCCGCCAGATAGGCCGTCACCGCCGCCGCATCCAAGTCCTCCAGTGTGGCGCCCTCAACCACCTCGTGGTCGAACCGTGGCTGCCCACGTTGCGCCACGAAGGCCTGTTCTTCAAGGTCTGACAGAGGGTAGTCGCCGTCATACTGGCGCAGGTAGCCGCGGCCGAGTCGTTTGACGCGCACGGGCTTGAGGCTCTTGTCGGCCTCTGGGATGTCGGCCACCACCAGGGAGGCATTCTGGAACTGCTCCACCCGGGTGGTGACCTGGATGGGTGGGTCCAAGGCAGTGCGGGCCAGGCTGGCGACGGCCTGCTGGCACTTGGCGACGTCGTAGACACCGGTGGCGGCGAAGTCGGTTTGTTCGTCCAATCCGAAGATGATCACGCCGCCGCCAGGGGTGTTGGCGAAGGCCGAGAGCGTCTCCGCGATGTTGTCGGGGAACCCGCCCAGGGCGCGTTTGGCTTCGTAGCGGGTGGTGTCGCTGCCCTCTGACCGTAGCATTGATACGACACTGGCCATGTTCATGCAACAAAATGTACAACAATTGTGGTCTTGATGCGACAACAGGCGGGGTTTATGCGACAAGGTGCCCGCAGTATGTAACAAAGCGTGCGACAAGCGACCCAGCCAGTGGGCAAGTACCAGTGCCCGATGCCGTCCGCTGCCTGGCGGCTGTATTCGCAGATGGCCAGGTCGGTGGCGTCGACGGCCGCATCGTCTGGATGATTGCTTCCCGGGCTTAGTGGTCGCAGGCGATGAGTGAGCGGGCGATGGGGGCGCCGACGTGATCGTCGCCCACGTCACGGCCAGCGCCAACCCGCAGCGCGGCGGCCAGTTCGGAGTCGCCAGGTAGGCGGGGCCGGGCGCCATCGTGCGCCGCCTGGCCACTCAGGCCCACCAAACCGCCCTGGACCAGGTCTTCACCGCGCTGAGCGAGACTGCGACTGAAGCCTGATCAACTGAGCAAATCGCGGAAGAGTGTCAGTCTCGGCTCTCTGAAATCCTGGAAAGTGTATGAATCAGCAGGTGGCGGCTACATTCAGCCGCCTGGACACCAGACGGTGGTCTACACATGTCCCACGCCACCCTGGTCACCGCGATGGAGACGCCTGGCTATGGCATCGACAACGCCTTGGTCTTCGCGGAGACCAACACCGTGACGCGCGGTGGCGTCACCTACCTACCCGGCTACCTGGCCACCTGCCTGTGCAACGACTGAGACCTGGTTGGGTGTCAGTGAGATTGCTCTGTTGGACAACCTGGGCGTCCTGAGGCCGGTTGACCCGCAGCCAGAGCGGCGGTGGCGGCTGACCCCGGATAGACTCAGTGCATGAGCGCAGAGGCGAAAGTGTCACTTGACCGGCGGGAGTACAGCCGGGCACGGTACGCCGTCGCGGCTATCGGCGAGTTTGCCCGTCACGCCGGCTTGCCTCCGCGCCAGGCGCACCGCTACCTGGCGAGCCACGGAGCAATTGAGTTCTTGACCGAGCACTACGATGCCGAGCACCTGCTGTCGTTCGATGAGGTGGTAGAGGACCTCGTCTTGGTGGCGGCACAAGCCGGCGGAGACATCCAGTGATCTTGTACCACGGCTCCAACCAGGCGGTGCCAAGTGTTGACCTGTCCAAGTGCCGTCCCTTCAAGGATTTTGGCCGGGGTTCTACCTGTCCGGGAACCAGGCTCACGCCTGGCAGATGGCCCGGCGTACCGCGCGGCTGTACGGCGGATCACCCCAGGTGAGTCTTTTCGATTTCGACGAGGCACAGACAGAGTCGTGGGAGGTGTTGCGCTTTCCGGCCCCCACCAGACAAAGGGCCCACTTTGTGCTGAACAACCCCGAACCGGTGCGTGACGTTGCGGTTGGAGGCCGGCACAACCCTGATGCCAGATT
>JAISTN010000078.1 GCA_031272565.1 Bifidobacteriaceae bacterium | reverse complement strand
CGAAAACTCGCAGTTGCTTTGCCCGCCCCGGCCAGCCCGGCACCACCGGGGACCCTCGGGGCGATCCAGGTCAATTCTGGGCTGGGAATTGACCAGGATCGGCGTGAAGCTCGGTCCGGCCAGAACGTTACGAACCCAACCAACCACAGACAAGTCGATACCACCCGAGTCACCCCACCGGCCCGCCCCGGCCGCCTTGGGTCGTCAGTTGGCCGCTTGGCCGCGGGCTTTCTTGGCGGCGGCCTCGGCGTAGAGGCGGTCGACCTCGTGGGCGAAATCCTTCAACACCAGCGAGCGCTTGACCTTGAGGGACGGCGTCAGGTAGCCGTTGGCCTCCGTGAAGTCACCTGGGATGATGCGGAACTCGCGGATCGATTCGGCCCGGGACACGGCCTTGTTGGTGCGCTCCACGGCCCGTTCCAGAGAGGCCCGGATGTCTGGGTCGATCAACGCCTGTTCCGGGGTCAACGGCGACTTGCCGTGGGCCAGCAGCCAGCCTGGCACCATCTCATAGTCCAGGGTCACCAGCGCGCCGATGAACGGCCGGCCATCGCCCACCACCACGACCTGTGACACCAGTGGGTGCCCGCGCAGCCGATCCTCCAGGATGGCCGGGGCCACGTTCTTGCCGCCGGCCGTGACGATGATCTCTTTGCGCCGGCCGGTGATGGTGACAAAGCCGTCATCGTCCAGCGTGCCGACATCGCCGGTGTGGAACCAGCCGTCCTGGAGGGCCAGGGCGGTCGCCTCCGGGTTGCCGCGGTAGCCGCGGAAGATGTGGGGGCCCTTGGCCAGGATTTCGCCATCGTCCGCCACCGCCACCGCCTGGCCCGGGAACGGCCGGCCCACCGTGCCGATCTTGTTGGGCTTTTCCGGGTTGACGGCGGTGGGAGCGGTCGTTTCGGTCAGGCCGTAGCCCTCATAGACGGTCAGGCCGATGCCGCGGAAGAAGTGCGCCAGGCGTTCGCCCAGCGGCGCCCCACCGGACACGGCCTGGGTCAACTGCCCGCCCATCGTCTTGGTCAGCTTCTTGTAAACCAATTGGCGGCAGATGGCGTACTGCAGGTGGCGCACCGGTGTCAGCCCGCCGCGTGAATCCTGCTCCCGGGAAGAGGTGATGGCGACCTTGGCCGCCCAGCGGAACAGCTTCAGCTTGAAGCCGTGGCCGGCCTTCTGTTCGGCGGCGTTGTAGACCTTCTCCAACACCCGCGGCACCACCAGCAGGAAGGTCGGGTGGAACGATTGCAGGTCATCCGTCAGGGTGGCGATCGAAGGCGCGTAGCCCAGCACGGCGGGCGAAGATAGGGCGATGACGTTGATCATGCGGGCAAAGACGTGGGCCATCGGCAGGAACAGGACGCACCGCGACCCGGTGCCGCAGATGTGGAACAGTTCCACCACCGCGTTGCGGGCGGAGGTTACAAAGTTGGTGTGGGTCAGTTCCACGCCCTTGGGCCGCCCGGTGGTGCCGGAGGTGTAGATCAGGGCGGCCAGGTCGTCACCCTTGACGGCCAGGCGGCGGGCCTCCAGTTCATCATCGGAGACCGAAGAGCCCTGCGCGATCAGGTCATCCAGGCCGCCGGCCTCCAGCAGCCAGAGTGGCTTGTCCCAGCCTTCGACGGAACGGATCAGCTCGGCGTGTTTGGCCAACTCCGCCACGGCTGCCACCATGCCGGAATCCTGCACAATCCAGGTGGCCTGCTCTGCCGAAGAGGTCTCATAGATGGGCACCCCGGCGGCGCCGATGTAGAACAGCGCCAGATCAATCAACGTCCACTCCAGCGAGGTGCGGCCCATGATGCCGACGGTGTCGCCGTGCCCCACGCCCAGGCCGATGAAGCCCTTGGCGATGCGCTGCACACGCTCTATCAGCGCGCCGGCCGAGATGGGCTCCCAATGGCCGGGCGTGACCTGGTCCTCCACCATGGTGGCAGCCGGATCCCGGTCACGCCGGGCCAGCATCAGGTCGGTGATGGTCATCGCGGGGTCGGTCTCAAACACGGCTGGCCGGGCGTACTGTTTCACGCCCCGGACCTTACGCCGCCAACCCCAACCTACCCAAGCGTAGGTGAGGTGCAAGTAAGATATGCCAGGCACATATACGAAAAGACTTGGAGTTTCTAGTGGCAACCACCAATGACCTGAAGAACGGATTGGTCCTCAACCTGGACGGCCAACTGTGGACCGTGGTCGAGTTCCAGCACGTCAAGCCGGGCAAGGGCGGCGCCTTTGTGCGCACCAAACTGAAGAACGTACTGACTGGCAAGGTGGTGGACCGCACCTTCAACGCCGGCCTCAAGGTCGACACGGCCACCGTTGACAAGCGTGACATGCAGTACCTCTACCGCGACGGCGAGGCCTTCGTTTTCATGGACAAGGACACGTATGACCAGCTCAACGTGCCCGAGGCCACGGTCGGTGACGCGGCTCACTTCCTGCTGGAAGGCCAGGATGCCCTGGTGGCGACGCACGATGGCGCCCCGCTGTATGTCGAGCTGCCGGCCGCCGTGGTGTTGGAGATTACATACACCGAGCCCGGCCTGCAGGGTGACCGGTCGACTGGGGGCACCAAGCCGGCCACCCTTGAGACCGGCTACCAGATCCAGGTGCCGCTCTTCCTGGAGCAGGGCACCAAGGTCAAGGTTGACACCCGCAGCGGGGAGTACCTGAGCCGGGTCAACGAGTGACCTCCAAACGGCGGCAGGCCCGGCAGCGGGCCGTCGAACTGCTCTTTGAGGCCGATCAGCGCGGGTTGGCCCCGTTGGCGTTGCTTGAAGAGCGCCTGGCCCAGCAGGACGTGACGGACCGGCCCGCCCCGGTGCCGGCCTACACCGAGTTCCTGGTCCGCGGGGTGGCCCAACACTTCGACCAGATTGGCGAATGGCTGGACACCTACTCCCACGGCTGGGCGCGCGACCGGATGGCCGCGGTGGACCGCGCCATCTTGTACCTGGGCGCCTTCGAGGTGGTGTTCGTGGATGACGTGCCCGATCAGGTGGTGCTGGGTGAGGCGGCCGACCTGGCCGGCCTGCTTTCGACCGCCAAGTCGCCCAATTTCATCAGTGGCGTGCTAGGCCGCCTGTCGACCCTGAAACCGACCCTCGTCTAAGAGGTTTCATACTCCTAAGTCGACAGTGAGGCAGCCGCCTGTGAGATGCCCCGCAAGGCTCAGGGCGGAGCGCCTGTGGGTGCGCCCAAGAACGCAGCGGGCACTGACAGGGGGCTCGGCTGCCGTCAACAAGAGTTGAATCACCTCTATGGCCGGCGCCAGCCGGCCCGCCAAGGGCGGCTTGTCGGTAGTTGAGAACCGGGTGACCAGGGCTAAGCTTAGACACGCTTCATCCATCCTTTAAGGCCCGTCCCGTGAGGCGGGGAAGGAGGCGGTCTGCCATGGCGGTAGGCGCCGGCACCGAGGTGCTGACTGGTCAAGACATTTCCCGCGCGTTGCAGCGCATCGCCCACGAAATCCTGGAGAAGAACCATGGTGCGGCCGGGTTGATGCTGTTGGGCATTCCGACCCGCGGCGTGCCGCTGGCGGCCCGCCTGGCGGACGTCATCGGCGGCATCGAAGCCGGCTGGGAGGCTGGCCGTTCGCTGGGCGAACTCGACGTCACGATGTACCGTGACGACCTCAACCGGGGGCCGATTAGGCCCTTGGGGGCAACCCGCATCCCACCCGGCGGGATCGACGGCGCCACCGTGGTGCTGGTTGACGACGTACTCTATTCAGGCCGGACCATCCGGGCGGCGCTGGACGCCATCGCCGACATCGGGCGGCCCAAGGCCGTGCGGCTGGCCGTGCTGGTGGACCGGGGCCACCGCGAATTGCCGATCCGGGCCGACTACGTGGGCAAGAACCTGCCTACGGCCGCGGACGAGCGGGTGACCGTCAAGCTGCAGGAAACCGACGGCACCGACGTGGTGCTGATTCAGCGGACGGAGGGCGAACGGTGAAACACCTGCTGTCCGCCCAGGACCTGACCCGGGACCAGGCCATCCAGATCCTGGACATCGCCGAAGAGATGGCGGCCACCCAGGCCCGGGAAGTCAAGAAGCTGCCCACGCTGCGGGGCCAAACCGTGGTCAACCTGTTCTTCGAGGATTCGACCCGGACCAGGATTTCGTTCGAAACGGCGGCCAAGCGGCTGTCCGCCGACGTCATCAACTTTTCGCCCAAGGGCTCCTCGGTGTCGAAGGGCGAATCACTCAAGGACACCGTCCTGACGTTGGGCGCCATGCACACCGACGCCATCGTGGTGCGGCACTACGCTTCCGGCGCGCCCTACAACATTGCCCACGCCGGCTGGACCGACGCTTGCGTCATCAACGCCGGGGACGGCACTCACCAGCACCCCACCCAGTCGCTGCTGGACGCCATGACGATGCGCCGCCACCTGATGGGGCCAACGCCGGTGGGTCAGGACTTGAACGGGCTCAGCATCATGATTGTGGGCGACGTGCTGCACTCCCGGGTGGCCCGTTCCGGGGTGGACCTGTTCACCACCTTGGGCGCCAAGGTGACATTGGTGGCGCCGGCCACGCTGTTGCCCATTGGCGTGGACACCTGGCCTTGCGGGGTCTATTACGACCTGGATCAGGCCTTGCGGGAGGCGCCGCCGGACGCATTGATGATGCTGCGGGTGCAAAAGGAACGGATGTCCGCCGCCGGCGGCGGCTTCTTCCCTTCACCGCAGGAATACACCCGCGACTACGGCCTGGATGAGGCCCGCCTGGCCGCGTTGCAGCGCCACGCCATCGTGCTGCACCCTGGCCCCATGAACCGTGGCTTGGAGATCACCAGCGGGGCGGCCGATGGCGCCCGGTCGGTGATCGTGGAACAGGTGGCCAACGGCGTGGCGGTGCGGATGGCGGTGCTGTACCTGACAATGACCGGCGCCAAGGGGAAGGTGGCAGCGTGAACTACATCATCAAGGGGGCAACGTTGCCCTCCGGCGAAGTCAAGGACATTGCCCTGGTGCGGGGCCAGATCCTGAGAGTTGGAGCCCGGGTGCGGGTGGACGGCGCCAGCGTGATCGACGCCGGCGGGCTGATCGCCCTGCCTGGCCTGGTCGACCTGCACACCCACCTGCGCGAACCGGGCCGCGAGGACGCGGAGACGGTGCTATCCGGCTCGCGGGCGGCGGCGGCCGGCGGCTACACGGCCGTCCACGCCATGGCCAACACCCTGCCGGTGGCGGACACGGCTGGCGTGGTGGAACAGGTCTGGCGCCTGGGTAAAGACGCCGGGTATGTCGATGTGCGCCCGGTGGGCGCGGTCTCGGTGGGGCTGGCGGGGGAGCGCCTGGCGGAACTGAGCGCCATGGCCCATTCGGCCGCCCGCGTGCGGGTCTTTTCCGATGATGGCAAGTGTGTGGCGGACCCGGTCTTGATGCGCCGGGCCCTGGAGTATGTCAAAGGTATTGACGGCGTTGTAGCCCAGCACGCGCAGGAGCCGCGCCTGACCGAAAACGCCCAGATGCATGAGGGCATCGTGTCGGCCGATGTGGGGTTGGCCGGCTGGCCGGCGGTGGCCGAAGAATCGATCATCGCCCGGGACGTGCTGCTGGCTGAACACGTCGGTTCGCGGCTGCATGTTTGCCATGTTTCGACGGCCGGTTCGGTTGAGATTATCCGCTGGGCCAAGGGCCGGGG
>JAISTN010000065.1 GCA_031272565.1 Bifidobacteriaceae bacterium | reverse complement strand
TTTGTTCTTTACACACACCTGTTTCATTTGTTGTCCACCACATCTATTCTGTGCGGGGGGGGGCGGCCCCCCCCCCCCCCGCCCGCCCGGCCCGGCCAGCCAAGCACCACCACCCAACCATCAACTACCTTTCAAGACCATGATCCGATTCGCCACCAAGCGCCTGCTCCAGGCCATCCCAGTGTTGCTGGGCCTGGTTGTGCTGGTGTTTATTTGGGTCCGCCTGCTGCCGGGCGACCCGGCCCAAGCCATGCTGGGCGAAAATGCCGACCCGGCGGCTGTGGCGCGCCTGCGGGTGGCGTATGGCTTCGACAAGCCGATCCTGGAACAGTTCTGGGTGTACCTGCAGCGCCTGGCCCACGGCGATTTTGGCAACTCCATCACCACCGGCCAGCCGGTGTTTGAGGGCTTCATCAGCCGCTTCCCGGCCACCATCGAACTGGCCGTTGCGGCCATGGCTTTTGCGGTTCTGCTGGGCATCCCGATTGGCTACTTCGCAGCCCGCCACCGCGGCTCCCTGGCCGACGGCATGGCCGTGGGCGGCTCGCTGTTTGGCTTCGTGGTGCCAGTCTTCTTCCTGGCTTTCGTTCTGAAGTACCTGTTCGCCATCAAACTGCCCTGGTTCCCCACCATTGGCCGGCAAGACCCGCGCATCAACGCCACGCACTACAGCGGCTTTTACATACTGGACGGGATACTGACCGGGGAGTGGGATGCCGCCTTGGACGCCGTGCGCCACTTGGTACTGCCCGCCATCGCTTTGGGTGCCATCCCGCTGGCCATGATTGTGCGCATCACCCGGGCCTCGGTGCTGGACGTGATTTCGGAAGACTACGTCCGCACCGCCCGGGCCAAGGGCTTGACGCCGCGTCTCATTTCCCGGCGCCATGTGCTGCGCAACGCACTGCTGCCGGTGGCGACCATCATCGGCCTGCAGACCGGGGCCCTGCTGGCCGGCGCGGTGCTGACCGAACAGGTCTTCGCCATCAACGGCGTGGGCAGCTACATGTTCAACGCCATTACCTCCAAGGACTACCCGGTGTTGCAGGCCTGCATCTTGTTTGTTGCCGTCATCTACACCGTGATCAATCTGCTGACCGACATGAGTTATGGCCTAATCGACCCGAGAGCGAGGCTGTCATGAGCGCCATCGCCCAAGCGCCGGAGGCCGCCGGCACGCCGGCCAAGAAGGACAAGCCCTCGCAAGGCTCCTTCAGGCGGGTGGTGCGCCAGGTGCTGCGCCAACCGGCCGGCATCTTTGGCCTGGCAATTGTGCTGCTGGTGATCCTGGTGGCGATCTTCGCGCCCTTCCTGGCGCCCTACAAGCTGCCTTATCTGCCGGGTCAGGCTTCCGAGTGGGCCAAGGAACTGGGCCTCAATGCCGAACACGTGCCGGGCCCCAGCGCCGCCCATCCGCTGGGGCTGGATTCCTATGGCCAGGACTTGTTGACCCAGATCATTTATGGCGCCCGGCAGACAATCGTGATTGGGGTGGTATCAACCGGGATCGGCCTGGCGATTGGAGCTTTCCTGGGCTTGCTGGCCGGTGGCCTGGGCGGCAAGATCGACACGGCGATCATGCGCCTGATGGACATCATGTTGTCCATCCCGGCGCTGCTGCTGGCCATCTCCATCGTTTCCATCATGGACCGCAGCCCCACCGCCGTCATGGTGGCCATCGGCATCAGCCAGGTGCCAATCTTCACCCGTTTGCTGCGCGGCTCCCTGCTGGGTGAACGCCGCCGCGACTACGTGCTGGCGGCCAGTTCGCTGGGCCTGCGCCGGCCGGCCATTGTCACCATGGAGATGATGCCCAACGCCGCCGGGCCCCTGATTGTCCAGGCCACGCTGATGCTGGCCACGGCCGTCAACTCGGTGGCCGCCCTGAGCTTCCTGGGCCTCAGCACCTCCGAACCGACCGCCGCCGAATGGGGCCTGATGCTGGTCAAGGCGCAATCCCGCCTCGGTTCGGCCCCCATCTTGGCCTTCGCCCCCGGCTGTGCCATCGCCATCACCGCCCTGGGTTTCACCCTGTTGGGCGAGGCCCTACGTGAGCAACTCGACCCGAAGAGCAGGCCACGATGAGCCCGGCCCCCGTTCCCGCCCGCACCCACGGCGACCTGCTGCTGTCGGTGCGTGACCTGCATGTCACCTTCCCGGGCCACACCCGCAAGGCCACCGGCACCAAGGCCGTGGTCGGTGTCAGCTTCGATGTCCACGCTGGCGAAATCCTGGCCCTGGTGGGCGAATCCGGCTGCGGCAAATCCGCCACCGCCCTGGCGGTGATGGGTCTGCATGGGCCGGATGTCAAGATCAGCGGTGCGGTCGAATTCGATGGCGTGCCCATGGTGGGTCGCTCCGAACGCGAGTTGAGCCGGGTACGCGGCAAGCAGCTTTCGATGATCTTCCAGGACCCGCTGACCGCCTTGAACCCCGTCATCACGGTGGAAAAGCAACTGGTTGAGGTGCTGGTCCGCCACGAACAACTGGACCGCAAGGAGGCCCGTGCCCGGTCGGTTGACCTGCTGCGTCAGGTGGGCATTCCCGATCCGCAGAAGCGCGTCAAGGACTACCCGCACCAGCTTTCCGGCGGCATGCGCCAGCGGGTCATGATCGCCATCGCCATGGCCTGTAACCCGCACCTGCTGATTGCGGATGAGCCCACCACGGCGTTGGACACCACCATCCAGGCCGAAATCCTGGACCTGATCCTGGAACTGGCCACCGAACGGGCCATGGCGTTGCTGCTGATCACCCACGATCTGGGCGTGGTAGCCCAGACGGCCCACCGGGTGGCCGTGATGTACGCCGGGCGGATTGTGGAACAGGCTGGCCGCTATGAGGTCTTCGACCAGCCGCGCCACCGCTACACCCGCGGCCTGCTCAAGTCCACCCCTACGCTGGTGGGCGAGGCCCGGGACCGGCTGGACACCATTCCCGGCTCGGCCTTCGATGCCGAACCGTGGGACCAGGGCTGCGCCTTTGCGCCCCGCTGCGACTTTGCCGTGCCGGCCTGCCAGGCACCCAAACTGGACCTGGTGCCGGTGGGCTCCGGCGACGAGCACTTGCTGCGCTGCGTCAACCCGGCGGGGGAGGAGGAGTCATGAGCGACAATCTGCTTGAGGTGACCGACCTGACCGTGCGCTACGTTTCTTCCCGTTCGCTGGTGCTGAACCGGCCCACGTCGCATATCACGGCCGTTGACAAGTTGTCGCTGACGGTGCCGCGGGGCACCAGTTACGGCCTGGTGGGCGAATCTGGTTCCGGCAAGTCATCGGCCGGCCGGGCCCTGTTGCGGTTGGAAGAGATTGCCGGCGGCCAGGTGGTGTTTGACGGTCAGGACATCACCAACCTGAGCGGCGAACCGCTGCGCCAGTTGCGCCGGCGCATGCAGATGGTGTTCCAGGACCCGATCGGTTCGCTCAACCCGCGCCAGCGCATCAGCACCATCCTGACCAAGCCGCTGCGGGTGCAGGGCTCCCATGACCGGCGGGAAAACCTGCGCCGGGCGGGTGAGGCCTTGGAGTTGGTGGGTCTGTCCAAGTCGGTGCTGGACCGCTGGCCCCATGAGTTTTCCGGCGGGCAGCGCCAGCGCATCGGCATTGCCCGGGCGGTGGTGCTGAACCCTGAGCTACTGGTGGCGGATGAACCGGTCAGCGCCCTGGACGTGTCGGTTCAGGCCCAGATCATCAACCTGCTGCTGGACATCAAGGCGGAGTTGAACCTGACCTCGCTGGTGATTGCCCACAACCTGGCCGTGGTGCGCCAACTGTGTGAAACGGTGGGTGTGATGTACCTGGGCTCGCTGGCGGAAGAAGCCCCGGCCAGCCAGATCTTCTCCACGCCGGCCCACCCCTACACCAGGGCTCTGCTGTCTGCCGCCCCCATCCCGGACCCGCATGTGGAGGACCAGCGAGAACGGATCGTGTTGGAGGGCGACCCGCCCAGCCCGGCCCAACGGCACAAGGGCTGCAAGTTCGTTGGCCGCTGCGCCCTGCGCCAGCCCACCCGCTGCGCCGACGAGCCGCCGGTGTTACGCGAGATCGGGCCCGGCCATCGCGTGGCCTGCCACTTCGCCGAACTGCTGCTGGATGAACAAGCTGCCGCCACGGCGCATCTACCCAGTGCTCTAGTCACACCGCCACCGGCGGTCTGACCAACCACCCAACCACCCGGCAACCCACCCAACCGCCCAACTACCGGGCCGGCAAACCAGGGGGTGGTCGGCCGGCCCGGCAAACCTATGAGGAACTGGTGGTCCCGTGGCGGGACGTGGCCAAACTGGCCTGGGCCGCGCCACGGGACCGCGTGGTCACCTACTGGTGTGGCGTGGTGAGACTCACCAACCGCTGGCGATCTTCTTGGCTTGGCCAAAGCCCGTACCGGTGCCGCTGTAGAAGTACAGCGTGCCGTTGGAGTCGTTCCGGCCCACGATATCCGCCATGCCGTCGCCGTTCAGGTCCGCCCCAGAGGCCAACGTGAACGTGCCCCAGCCGCGGCCAACATACTTCGCCGCCTGGAACTGGCCGTTGCCCTTGCCCATGTAGGCGTACAGGTCGCCATTGGCGCTGATGCCCAGAATGTCGGCCTTACCGTCCTTGTTCAGGTCACCGGCGGCATACAACTCGAAGGACGTCCAGCCGTGGCCCACCTCGGTGCGCCCAGGCAGGAAGCCGCCCTTGCCGTTGCCGGCGTAGAGCCACAGCTTGCCGGCCGAATCGATGGCCAGCAGGTCGTTCAGCTTGTCGCCGTTCAGGTCGCCGGACGGCACAATCCGGTAGGCGGACCAGCCGCGGCCACACTGGACCGGTGCTGCCACCTTGCCCGCGCCGTTGCCGGCCCGCAGCCACATGTTGCCGGCCACGTCGACCGTAATCACATCCGCCTTGCCGTCACTGTTCCAGTCGCCTGGGCCGTAGACCCGGTGGCCGTTCAGGCCAGAGGCGGCCAGCGCCGTCTTGACCGACAGGTCACCGCTGGCGGTGGTGGTTTGCAGGTACAACGCACCGGTCGAGGCCTCGACGGCCAGGATGTCACCCCGGCCGTTGCCTTCCAGGTCCGGTGTCAAGCTGAAGAACTCATACTTGACATTGGGCCCGGCGGTCGCGGTGATCATGACCTCCGCGGAGACGGCGGCCGAGGAATCGGCCTCGGGCGCACTGAAGGTGGCCTGCACGCTGATCAACTGGCCGGCATCGGCGCCCACCGTGGTGTAATCCACACCGGTGGCGCCGGCAATGGCCGTCCCGTTACGCAGCCAGCGGTACGTCACCGTGGCGGTGATGTCCTGGCCGTTCGAATCCTGGGTGGGGGCCACCGCGTTGGCATGCAACACGCCGCCCAGCGCCGTGGAACCGGTGAGGGTGACCGAGCCCGCACCCACCGTGGGATACGGCTTGACCACCACGTTGAAGCTGGCCGTGCCAACGTTGCCGGCCGCGTCGCGGGCGGTCACGGTCACCTTGGTGGTGCCCACCGGGAAGGTGGAACCGGGCTGCTTCGAATAGGTCACGTCAACCCAGCCGTCGGCGTCATCCCGGGCCATGGCCAGGAAATCAACCGTGGCCGCTGCCGTCCCCTTGGCGGCCGTGGCCACCCGGGTCGAAGGCGGGTAGACCTTGGGCGCCAGCACGTCCTGTGGGTTGATGCCCACCAGTTCGTCGATGTCTTGCCGGTGCTGGCCCAGCACAAAGCCATCATCGGTGATAGCGATCTCGAAGATCTCGCCCAGGGCGCTACCTTCCGACATGTTGGAGTGTTCCACCATCATCAACTGGCCGTCAAAGGTCTTGAAGACCATTGAGTGGCCGGCGTCTGAATAGTCCACCTCAGGCAGTTGCTCCCACGGCCCGTGGATGTTGCCAGTGCGGCTGATGGCCTGCCCCACGATGTAGCGGTCATCGCGGTAGGTGGTCCACATGGTCAGCAAGGAGCCGTTGGGGGTGGTGACCACGAAAACGCCGTCGGTCACATAGCCGGGTAGCTGGGTCTTGTTCAGGGTTTTGTCCTGCAGCACGTTGTCGTACCGGCCGCCGTACAGCGGGTCGGCGTAGAACGGTACCTCGGTGGCCCGCCAGAGCAAGAACGGGTCGCCTTCGGCCGAAGTCAGATCGTCCGTCAACGGGATCGCCTCAACCGTGCCGTCCATCTTCTGCACCCATTCGTGGGCGTAAACCAGGTAGGGCTGGCCGGCCGGGTCGACATACAGGCTGCCGTCCAACGTCATGAAGTCGTACGGCGTCACCGGCGCCTCCGGGCTGAGGTCGGTGAACGGCCCTGTCGCCGTGTCGGACACCGCAATGATGGTGGACCGGCGGCTGGAGCTGTTGTACCGGGTCTGGTCCGGCTGCTCGGTGAACGGGATGGTGTAGGAGGAGTTGTTGTGCAGGGTGGTGAACAGGTAGTACTTGCCGTTGTAGGCGTGGACTTCCGGTGCCCACGGTGCCGTGCTGGCATTCCAGTGGTCGGCGCCGGTGGTTACCCGGTAAACCACACTGGCCTGGGACCAGTGGACCAGGTCCTTCGACTGGTACGCCATGATGCCGGCCGCGTAGCTGGCTGTGGGCACGCCGCAGGGCCGGGTGGTGGACTGCCGCGAGGCCGCCGTGTACAGGAAGTACGTCTGGGAGGCTTGATCCGCCACGATGAACGGATCATGCAGGCCCAACTGGCTCATGGTGCACGGGAAGGTGGTGGCCAGTTCGGTGGTGGCCGGGGCGGCCGGCGGGGCCACGGCGGTGCCGGGGCGGCGCACAATCACGTTGAAGCTGGCCGAGGCCGTGTTGCCGGCCTTGTCGGTGGCGGTCACCGTCACGGGTGTGGTGACACCGGCGGCCGTCATGTTGTTGGAGAAGTA
>JAISTN010000055.1 GCA_031272565.1 Bifidobacteriaceae bacterium | reverse complement strand
CGACATGAAGTTGTTGTTCGACTCCGGGTACTGCTTGATGGAGGTGGCGTCCTGGCCGATGATGCCGTCGGCCTGCATCTGCTGGACGATTTCAAGGGCCTGGATGGTGACCTCGTTGTCCCAGCTCTCTTCACCGTGCAGGCACTTCATGTACATGTCGGGCT
The DNA here is from genome assembly GCA_031272565.1 of Bifidobacteriaceae bacterium. Classification (GTDB taxonomy): domain Bacteria; phylum Actinomycetota; class Actinomycetes; order Actinomycetales; family WQXJ01; genus JAISSX01. The sequence continues at coordinate 3,266 of JAISTN010000055.1, read as the reverse complement.
GAATCGAGGACATGATGGTGCGCAGCAGTTCGGTGGAGAAGGTATCGGTTGAGTTGGTGCCCATGGTGAAGCACTGCACGCCGGCGGCGGCGAAGGTGTCGCAGGCGGCCTTCAACTCGTCATAGGTCTTCAGCTCGGTGGAGACGCCGTTAGCCTCGAACAGGTCCTTGTTGATCCAGAAGAAGTCCGCCGCGACGCCGCCCAGGGGCAGGGCCACTACGGCGCCTTCGTAGGTCAGCTGATCGACGTAGCCGGTGGCGAACTGGTTCTTCCAATCTGCCCCCAAGAAGGCCTCGGCATACGGTGCCAGGTCTTCGGCGTACTCGCCCCAGAGCTGCTTGCCACCGACGTTGCCGCCGGCGGAGACATCGAAGATGTCGGGGCCGGAGCCGGTCTGGAAGGCCGTCTGCATGGTGGGTGCGTAGTCCGCGTTCTCATAGTTGACGTAGGTGATCTTGATGTCCGGGTAGACCTCGTTGAAGGCCTCGATGTACTTGGTCGCCACTGGCGTGTCGGGCGTCCAGCCCCACCAGATGACTTCGCCGGACACCGCGCCGCCGGTGTCTTCGCCGGCCGGCTCCTGCGTGTCACCGCCGTCATCGGCCGGCGTGGTCTCGTCGCCGCCGGCCGGCGTGTCGGTGGACTGCGCGGCGCTGCTGGAGTCGCTGGCGTTGTCGTCGCTCCCGCCGCATGACGCCAGGGCAAACGCCATCGCGCCGGCCGCGAACATAGCCACGATGGGCCGTAGGGATTGCTTCATTGTTGGGTTCCTTTCTCAGACTGCCTTGTCATGTTTGGTCAAGTGTGTGGCCGGCCTGTTGGCCCGGCGCCCGGCTGGGCCCCAGACCGGATGATTGGTGATCTGAACTTCCTTGTTCGACGCTTCCCGCTTGGAGTAATCGTTTACCCCAACGGTAGCCGGAGGGCCCTCCTCCTGTCAACCCAGACTCGATAACGGTTTGATAACAAAGCCTGGTCCAGCCTGGCCTCAGCGGCGTTCCGGGTCCTCAAAGAGGCCTTCAGGCCACCTCCCACCTGGGAAAACACTTGGAATGGGCCAGCCTGGGGCCGGTCCGGAGCCAATGAGACCGGTCACATCGACCATTGCGTCACTTCAGGTAGGACTAAAGTCCCTTTCGAGCAAACGTTTCCGGCGGGAGCGGAATCTCCCTCGCCCGCGCCCGATGGCGCCCCGGCTTGGCAACCCCTAGTCCCCCGCCGCCGGGACTATCCCCAGGGCCTCCACCGCGCCCAGCGTGACCGACGCATCCGGGTGCACCGTCACCAACTGCCAGCCGACCAGCCGTGAGGCCTGGTCGAACAGCAGCAGCGTCAACTCGGAATCAGCCACCAGTGGGCCAATCGGTGTGGTGCCATTGACATCCTTACCGGTCGACGAGGCGGTGTAAGCCCACCCCTGCCCCGCCCGTTCGGGACCCGAGCGCTGATGGGTGTGGCCGGACAGTGCCAGGGGCACGCAGCCTTGCTCCAGGGCGGCCAGGCCCGCCAGTGGGTTGTGCACCAGCAGCACAGCCGGACCCTCGCCTTCGGCCGCGGCCTCACAGGCGATACCGGCCAACCGCTGGCCCATCTCGACTTCGGTTTCATCGCGTACCTGCACCGTGCCCCGGGCGATCTCGGTGTGGGTCGGGTCGCTGTCGCCCAGCACCCGCAACCCAGCCACCTCGATGATCTCGCCCTCCAAGACCACATCCCCGGCCCGGTCGGCCTGTTTGGCCGTCAAGGCCGTGTCGTGGTTGCCCGTGACCACCACCAGCGGGACGCCATCGGGCACCGCCTGGGCAAAGGCGTCCACGCAGAAGGCCTCGACCGCGGTGCCGTCGGCCGTCATGTCGCCCCCATCGAACACCGCCACCGCCCCGCTGGCCCGGGCCACGGCACCAATGACGCTGGCCAGGCCCACATTGCAATGCAAATCCGTCACCATCAAAACCGGCCGCAAGCCCGCGTAGGCGGACGGCCCCGTCAGCCACGGCCGGTCCGCTTCCGGCAGGGGCTCCCAGTCCGGCAAGGGCGCCGGCGTGGCCACTTCCGGCCGGCTGGTCGCCTCCGGGTAGGGCACCACCACCGGGTCGGTGCCGTCCCCTCCCTCCGTCACCCGGCGGCCCGCGGCCTGCGTTTGGGCCCCGGCGGCGCCATCGGCCACCCCCGCCACCGCCGCCACGGTCAAGTCACGCTGCTGGGCCGCGAAGGCCAACCCCACCTGCTGAGCCGCCCGGTCATAGAACGATTCATTGTCCTTGTACAAGCCCAGCGCCCTGACACCGTAGTAGTCCAGCACCTGGCCCAGGCGCCCCGTCACCCTGGCCCCCTCCAAGCTGGTGCCCGCAAAAGCCGGCGAACCCTCCACCGGCGGGGGGCCTTGCACCACCGACCGCAGGTAGCCCAAGGCACTGCCACCGCCCAGGAAGACCACCGCCGCCGCCAGGCCGGCGCACAACCGCTGGTGCCGGCGGACCCAGCGGTAGCCCTCGTTGCGGCGCCGCACCCCCAAGGCGAACCAGACCAGCCCCGCCAGGCCCATCGTGAGGGCCCAGGCGACAGCCGCGCGGCGTAGCGCATCCAGGATCAGGCCGTGGCGCACCGCCGCCGTCACCGTGTCCATGGCGCCAAAGAACTGGGCATATTCGCTCAGGTCATCGACCAGTTCGGCGACACTCAACGGCACCGAAGACATCGAATCGGGAATCTCACCAACCGTGATGGTAAGCCCCACAAAGCTCCAGGGTGACGGCACCGGACTGTCCGCGATGACCGTGCCCAGCGGACCCAAGTCAACCGTCAGGCGGCCGTCAGTGGTGACTTCGTAGACGGCTGCATGAGGCCCAAAGGCGTAGGTTGTCTGCGCGTTCAGGGCGCCCCAGGCCAACGCGGCGGCGGCCAGCAGCGCGGCGCAAACGGCCCAGGCCATCAGCCTGAGCCGCCACGGTTTCATACCTTCCAGGGAACACCGGGAAGGCGGCTTGGGTCAAAGCGCGCCACCAGCCGGGCCAGGCTAGGCTCCTCCCCCGGCACCAACCAGCCCAACGATTGCCCGATGGCGCCCACCAGGCCCTCGGCGCCGCCCCAAGCCTCCCACAGGGCCGCTCCGGCCAGGGCGCCGTCACGCTTGGACAAGCGCTGGCCGGCCTGGTTGACCACCAGGGGCACGTGGAGGTATTCCGGCGTGGACAGCCCCAGCAGGTGGCCCAGGTAGGCCTGGCGCGCGGTCGAGGCCAACAGGTCGTCGCCGCGCACCACCTGCG
>JAISTN010000046.1 GCA_031272565.1 Bifidobacteriaceae bacterium | reverse complement strand
GACAGCGGTGGCGTAGGCCGACATCAAGGTCACCATCATGGCCATCATGAAGCAGGAGGTCACCAGGATGACCTGCCACCGGGCTTCGCGGTTGATTGGCAGCCGCCGGGTCAGCGCCTTGCAGGTGCGGTTGACAAATGCCACCGTCAGGGCCAACGCCACCAGGAACGCCGGGGCCGCGCCAACGGCGACGCGGGACAGGAAATCGGGCCCCAAGCCGTGATGCAGCACCACGTTGTAGACGTTCATGCCTAGCACCATCAAGCCCACCATCATGAGCGTGAAGACGGCATCCTGTTTCCGGCTGCGCGGCATCTGGCCTCCCCCTCTTGGCAACAAAAAACGAGCGGTGACGCCCAACTGGTCTTACGTGGCTGGGCACCGCTCGTTGCGCCAGTCACTATAGCAAACCGCCCGCTGGCGCCCGCCTGGCCCGGCTCGCCACCCAACTCCCGGACCTGCAGACACGCCGCAGCGGATGACCCTGGCAGGGACCGCTCGGACCCGGAAGCTAAGAGGTGATGGGGGTTGGAGGGTCCCGGCGGGCGGCGCCCAGACAAGCCCGATAGGATCAACCTGAAGAAGAAAGGTCCGCCCGCCATGCCCCCCACCCGCCCGCCGGCACCGCCGCCCGCCATCGACGGCTTCGAGCCCGTCAAGCTGATTGGCCAGGGCACGTTTGCGGACGTCTTCTTGTACAACCAGGCCGTGCCCAAGCGCCAGGTGGCCGTCAAGGTGCTGTTGCCCTACCTGCTGGCGGAGGGCGGCATCGACCGGGTCAAGAACCAGGCCCACGCGATTGCAGAACTGTCGACCCACCCCAACATCGTCACCATCCACACCACCGGCTTCCTGGCGGACGGCCGCCTCTACGTGGTCATGGAGTACTGCCCCAAACCGTCAATTGCCCAGACCGCCACCGGCCGCGGCCTGCCGGTGCTGGAGGCCATCGCGGTGGGCGTCCAACTGGCCGGGGCCTTGGAAACCGCCCACCGCCAAGGCGTGGTACACCGCGGCGTGCGGCCCTCCAACATCCTGATCACGCCGTACGGCCGGCACGCTTTGACCGACTTTGCGATGCCCACGGCCGCCGATGGCGCCAAGGCCGACCAGCCCACACCGGCCCTGCCGTTCGAACCGCCCGAGGCCTTGACCCGTCCCTGGTGGGAGGGCCCGCAGCTTGACGTCTGGGGGCTGGGCGCCACGCTCTACTACCTGCTGACCGGCCGCGCCCCGTTCCAACTGGCGGACGGCGACAACGGCCCGGCGGCAATGGCTGACCGGATTGAGCACGCCGACCTGCCGCCTTTGGGGCTGCCCACCGCCCCGGACGCGCTGTATCAGGTGCTGGCCACGGCCATGGCCAAGGACACCCAGGCCCGCTTCCCCACGGCAGCGGCGGTGGGCCACTCGTTGCGCCGCGTCCAACAGGACCTGGGGCTGAACCCGACCCGGATGGTGATCCACCAGGACGAACCAGAACAGCAACTGGACGATCTGGATGATGAGGACCAGATGACGCGCCTGCGCGCCGTCACCTCGTCGGGGCCAACCGGTGGTGTGTCCACCAATGCCAGTTCCTCGATGGTGCTGACGCCATGGCTAACCCCCACCGGCTCGGAACCCGGCCCGCCGGCCCCGGCCGGCGGGGTGCCACTGCCGCCTACCCGGCAGACCGCACCCTCGGTGCCGCAACCGCCACCGCAGGTGGTCCAACTGCGGGCGCAGATGGCGCCGGCCCCGGTCCAGGGCCCGCCTCCCGGCCCAGGCGGCCCGGTCCAACCGGGCCTGGCGCCGCTCCCCCCGGCGGCCCCTCAGGCTCTGCCACCCCAGGCCCCACCGCCAGCCACCCACTTCCCCCAGCCGCTGACGGCCCCAGCGGCGCTGGCCGCACCGGCCCCGCCCAAGCGCAAGACCGGCCTGCTGGTGGCCCTGATTGTGGGCGTCCTGCTGGCGCTGGGCGGCGCCGCCGCGATCTTCTTTGGCCTGGTCAAGGGGGGCGACAACACCGCCAGCCCCGGCACCACCGGCACCACCGCGACCTACGGCCCGGACACCGTCAAACAGGCCTACGGTGACGCCCCACCGGCAAGCTTCCGGATCAGCGGCACCAGTTGTTTCGGCACCGATGAGATGTGCCCGGAGGAAACCGACCCGGAAATCGTGGTCCATTGGATCTCGGCCAAGAATGCCACCTTCCAGTGGCGGGAGGTTGACGCCAACGGCGAGGCCCTGACCGACTGGACCGAAGGTGACAACACCGACGATGCCGCCGCCGGACGTTACGCCTTCCAATTTGGCACCGGCGACATCCCGGACGTGCTCTGTGTCGAGGTCAAGGAGTACGACTCCGAGGGCCAGATGTTGGACGGCTTGGAGGACGCCTTGGGTGATCCGCGCCCCGGTTGGTGGTGGGCCTGCCTGGACAAGAGCCTTGAGCTGCCCAACGGCGCTTCCGGCGTCACCCACCTCTACGAAACACATGGCGAAGTCACCACCGACGTCAACCTGCTGGGTCCTGGCCAGGTGCTGGCCTACCGGGTGGAGTACTGCGACGGCGACATCGCCGAACAGTGGTGTGCCAGCTACCAGGGCACCGGCTTTGCCACCTCACTGCCGGCCAAGTTCCAGGTGCCGGTGGCCGATCTGATCACGGGACTGGAACCGGAAGAGTCCGCCCCGGCCAGCGTGACGGCCATCCACGGCACCTACAGCCGGGTGATCTACTGGGTGATTGAAGGCAACCGGATCTCGCCGTCCTGGGGGAATCTGTTCGACGCCTCGACCATGAAGTTCATCTACTGACCGGCCCGCCGGCAGCGGGACGGACCACGGGCCAACCAGCCCAAGACCCGGGCCAATCACCAGGGCGTTCTGGGCCAGTTCCTGGCTTGGCCCGCTAGGATACAGGCAGCCCATCACCAG
>JAISTN010000020.1 GCA_031272565.1 Bifidobacteriaceae bacterium | reverse complement strand
GAGCATGCCCGATGACGCCTTGCGAGCCTCCGCCAAGACCACCTCGGAATGGTGGCGGGCTTCGGTCACCTGGGCCGTGGCGGCCTCGTCGGCCGCCTCGCGCGTGGCGGCGGCCTCTGTCTGGGCCCGGCCACGGATCTGGGCCGCCTCCGCCCGGGCGTGGGCGGTCAAGGTGGAGGCGTCCCGTTCGGCTTCGTCGCGCACCTGGGCGGCGTAGGCCAGGGCGTCAGACCGTACCAGCGACGCTTCCGAATCCGCTTCCTGGCGCAGGGCCCGCGAATAGGCCTCGGCTTCGCCGCGCATGACCCGGGAGGCCCCTTGGGCGTCGGCCCGGACCCGGCCGGCATCCTCCGCCGCGGCGTTGCGCTGCTGCAGCGAATAGTGTTCGGCGTCGGCAAACAGCGAGTCGATGTAGGCGCGCGTGTCGGACAGCACCGTCTGGGCCTCGCCATCGGCCGCGTCGCGTACCGCCATCGCTTCCGCCCGGGCGGCGTCCAGCAGATCTGCCATGGCCTCTTCGACCCGCTGGCGCATCGCATCGGCTTCCATTTCGGCCGTGCCCACCAGGTTGTCCAAGTCCGTCGCCTGGCCCTGCATGGCCTGTGCCACCTCAGCCTTGGCCGCCCCCAGGACGGCATCGGCCTCGCTTTGGGCGGCCGAGCGCATGGCGTCAACCTGCTGCTGGGTGGCCTGGGACAGGGCGGCGCTTTCCCGGACCACCACCTGGCGGCGTTCCAGGGCCGCCTTGTTGGCCGAATCACGCAGTTCGGCGGCCCGCTGTTCGGCCGCCGCGATGATTTGGCGGGCGCGGCGCTGGGCATCTTCTTCGATGGCGTGCGCCCGGGCCTGGGTTTCCAGTTTCAGTTCGTCGACTTCGCGCTGCGCCAGGTCCATCAGTTTGGCGTGCGCGGCGGCGGCCGAATCGCGTTCCCGCTGAGCCTGCATCTCCGCCGCGTCGCGGATTCGTTGGCCGTCCGCCTGGATGGCTTCGATACGGCCCCGGACTTCGGATTCCAGAACCTCGGCAAACTCCGCCACCTGGCCTTGCCGCCGGCCCGGCTGGCGCCAAGCCGAATCCGCCAGTTGCGCCCGGACTTGATCCAGTTCACTAGCTAGGGCCTGGCCCCGGGCGATGAGCGCGGCAGAGCGGGCCCTGGCTTCAGCCAATGCAGACTCAAGCTCTGCAGCTTTGGCAGCCTCGGGGCTTGAAGGGCCACCAGCGCTGGGGTCCTGACTCATGGGCCGCTAGATCCTCCTAAGGAGTTGATCCGGTTCTCCCTGGAGACGGCGAGCCGCCAGGGAGAGGGCAATCAACCCGTTGAGGCCTTCCTATTGGTCAGCCTCGCCTTGTTCAGCTTGTTCGGGTTCTTCACCCTGGCCCTCAGCGTAGGCGAACAGGTCGGTAGGTTGTCCAGCGTCCACGCTGGACAAGGCCCCATCTGAGTTTTCTTCTTCATACACAGTTGGGTCAAAAGCCGGTTCGGCATAGGCCGCCTGATAGACCGCCGCCGCCTCATAGGCCGGCTCATAGGCGGCCGCTTCATAAACCGGCTCCGGCGGGGCCTGATCCAACACCGCTTCGATGTTTGGCAACGGCGTCGAACCGAGCAGGCCACGCAACTCCTCCAGGTAGCCGGTGATCGACTCACGCTGCCGGTTGAGGTCATCCACCTGGCGCTGCACGGCGATACGTTCGCGTTCGGCTTCCTCGACCGCCTCGGTCAAGGTCCGCTCCGCGAAGCTGCGGGCGTCCTGCAACACCCGGTCCGCGTTGCGGCGGGCATTCGCCAGCAGGTCGGAGGCCTGCGTGTCGGCGTCGTGGCGCAGCTTCTCGGCCCGCGCCAGCGCCTGGGCCACGCGCTCTTCGGCTTCTTCCGCCCGCGCGTTGGCCTCGGCAATCAGGCGGTCCGCCTTGGCCTTGGAGGATTCGAACCGCTCCGCGTTGGCGGCCTCCGCCGCCTCGATCCGCTGCGCGATCTCGATTTCCGCCTCCGCCTTCCATTCCTCGGCCCGTTCGGTCAGCGCCGCCGCCTGCTTCTTGGCCTCGGCCAGCAGGGTGGAGGCTTCCCGCTCCGACCGGGTGGTGAGTTCTTCCGCCTTGGCCCGGGCATCCTCGTAGAGCTGGGCGGCCGCCCGCTCCGATTCGGCCCTGGTCTTGGAGGAGTAGCGGTCCGAGCTTTCCTTCAACTCGATGGCTTCCCGCTGGGTGGCGGACAGCAGATCAGTGGCTTCCTTTTCAGCCGTGCTGCGCATCTCCTGGGCTGCCAGTTCGGCTGCCGCCCGGGTGGTGGTTTCGAACTGTTCGGCGTCCGCCCTGGTCTGCTGGGCGTAGTGTTCCGCCTCCGAACGGATCTGCAGGGCGTACTGTTCGGCATCCGAGCGCAACTGCTGGGCGTATTGGTCGGCGTTGGACCGCACCTGCTGGGCGTATTGGTCGGCCGCGCTGCGGCGTTGCGAGGCTTCATTTTCGGCTGCCGAACGCAACTCCGCCACTTCGCGCTGGACGGTGGCGCGGGTCTGGGCCGCGTAGTCTTCCGCATCTGCCCGCAGCTGCGAGGTTTCCTGGTCGGTGGCTAGGCGCAGGGCCGAGGTTTCCTGGTCGGCCGCACTGCGCAACTGGGTGGCGTACCGTTCCGCGTCTTCGCGCTGGGTGGCCACTTCGACCGCGACCGCGCTGCGCAACTCGGCCGCCTCCCGCTCCGCGTTGACCCGCAACTCGGTGGTTTCCCGCTCCACCGAGGCGGTCAGGGCTGCGATCTCACGCTCCAGGGCCGCCCGGCGCTCCGCCTCTTCCGAAGCGATGCCGCCCATGACGCGGGCCGCTTCACGTTCGGCCGAACCAACCATTTCTTCCGACCGGCGTGAGGCGTTGGTCAACTCCGCCTCGGCTTCCGCCATCGCAGCCGCCTGGACCTCTTCGGCTTCCCGGCGGGCGGTGGCCAGCATCTCCGCCACCTCGTTTTCCGCCTGGGCCTTCAGCTGGTCGGTTTCCAGCTTGGTCCGGGCCAGCAGGGCAGAGGACTGGGACCGGGCCTGGTTCAGTACGTCCATGGACTGTTCCTCGGCCGAACGCATCAACTGTTCGATGCGCGCCCCTAGGCCAGAGTAGCTGGGCCGCTCGGCTTCTCTGAGCTGGCGGTGCGCCTCGCTCAGTTCAGCCGACAGGGCCGCCACCCGTGACTCCAACTCATCAACCTGGCCGTTAGCCTGCGACAGGTTCTGCTCCAGATTCTCCAGTTGGCGGTCAACCGCCTGTCGGTCGTAACCCCGAACCGCTGTGGGGAACCCATAGTCAGCCACAACAAACCTCCATGAATATAGGCGCACAGCAGCGCACGCCCGTCGATACGCAGCACGTCAAGCCTAGTGGTTCGAACGGGCACTCGATGACCAAAACGCGCGTCCCGGCTGGATGCACGTTAGGCTATGAAGCTGGAGAGAGCCTGTCCGTGTGGGGGAACACTGCGTGATAAGACGTTTGATAGCACCGGCCGTCGCCGTGCTGGGCCTGCTGCTGATCGCGGTGGGCGCAATTTCACCTTGGGGCTTAACCACTCCCACCAAGGTGACTGCGTCCCACACCGTGGCCAAGGAGACGCAGGTCCTGGTGATCGATCCAGGCGTGCTGGACGCCATGAACGGCTACGCCGATGCCGCCAAACCACCCGAGGTCACAGTCACCGTGACGCCACCCAAGGGCCAGGCGGTGGTGTTGGCCAAGGGCCGCGAAACTGACGTCGCCGCCTGGGTGGGTGACAGCCAGGTAGAAAAACTGACCGGTCTGAAGACTCTGGACTCCTTCACCGCCACGGAAACGGGCACAGGCACCGTCCTACCGGCCGCTGAGGGCTCGGATCTGTGGCTGGCGGAAAAGACTTTCACCGAGGCCGGTGAACATAAGTGGCAGCCCAAGGAAGGGCGCTGGTCGCTATTGATTGCCCCGGCGGGCACCGGCTCCAGTGTCGTCGGCACGGTAGCCGGCACCAAGTTGACGGTCACTTGGGACGGCCTGAGCCCCACCAAGCCGTTCCGGCCGTGGGGCCTGGCGATCGGCATCATCCTGGTCGTGGCCGCCGCCATCCTGTTGATTGTCCAGGCCCGCATCCACCGCTACCGCCAGCACCAAGCCGAGCGTGAGGCGGCGCGGGCGGCTGGCCAAACCAGAGAAGCTGGGCCGGCCGTCAGCCGGCGCGAGGAACCGGCCGAGGCCACCCAGGTGATTTCCCTGAGCAAGTTGCCGGCCGCCGAACCACTGGCCCCTGGCGGCCAGGTGACACCCAGCGGCAAGGCCGAACCGTTCTTGAGCCCCGAAACCGGCGCCAAAGCCTCGGCGGGGGAGGCCACTGTGGGGGCCGCCTGGGCGGGCGCCGCCAAGTTGGCGGAAAAGAAAGCCGCCCGGGCCGAAAAGAAGGCCGCCAAGGCGGCCGCCAAGGCCGCCGCTCAAGCCGCGGCGGAGGCGGCCAGCGCCGCCGGCCCAGCGCCGGCTCCCGGAGCGTCTCCGGTCCCAGCCGAGGCAGGGGCGCCAGCGGGCAGCCCGGGGACGGCATCGGGCACCCCAGGCAGCCTGGCCAAGCCGGCCGCGAGTGGCCCAGAGACGCCACCGGCCGCCGATCTCCTCCCCAGTCCGGCCGCGGAGGGCGCTGGGACACCCGCACCAGGCGGAGACGCTGCCGCGCCGGTACTGGTGCGGCGCTCGCCGCTGTGGCGGCCGGAAGACGAGCCGGCCGGCCAGCCGGCCGCCCCGGTGGGAGAGGCCGGCGAACCGGTCCCCGAACCGAGCCCAGAACCGGCCGGCCCCGAACCGGCGCCGGCCGCCAAGCGCGGCTGGTTCAAACGCCGGCGCCAGCGCGGCTCCGAACCGGCGCCACCCGAGGCGCCCACCCTGCCCGAACCACCGGCCCCGGACCAAGGCCTGGACCTGGGCCTGGCCACGCCGGTGCGGACCTGGGAGCGCCTGGCTCACGCCAAGCCGCAGCACCTGGAGCCGCCCGAAGAACCCGCCGTCCAGGGTCAGGGACTGGCCGTACCCGGACCGGTGCTGACCGGCCCGGCTGGTTACCAGACGCCGCCCCGGCCGGCCACCGGCGGACCCAGCCCGGCAGCACCGAGCGGCCAGCCCACGGGGTTGCCGCCCAGCGGCCCGGTGCTGGGGCCTGTCCAAAGTGGCCCGGCCGCCAAACCTCACCGCCCTGGATTGCCGGACCGGCCGCTTGGGCCGCCCAGTGTCCCAGCGCCCAGCCAGTGGCCCATGCCGCGGCCGCCCGCCGCCAGCCCCGGCGTGGCGCCTGCGCCGGCCGCGGGGCCGGCGGTCCAACCGGTCGCCGCCACCCCGGCGCCGCCCCCCTTCGGTGGGCTGCCCCAACCGGTGCGCGGCATTGTCGCGCCATCGGCGGTGGACCAGACTCCAGCTCCGGTCACGCCCGTCACCGGCCGGGCGGCCATCCAGCCCGGCCAGGTGCGGCCGCCTACAGGGTCCACCCCGGTGGTCAGCCCCGCCGCCCGCCCACCGGTCCAGGTGGCCCCCGCCCGGGCCATGACGGCCGAAGAACAGCTAGCCGCCTTGACCGCGGCCCATTCCTCGCGGGCGGACGACGCTGCGGCCACCATTTCGGCCGCCATGGCCGCCGCCGCCGGGCGCGGTTCCACCGAGGGTCTGACCCGCAAACAGATCCGCGAAGCGGAGCGGGCCGCGGCCGAAGCCTTGCGGCTGTCAAGGCCCGGCCAAACCCAATTGCCGGAAGCCTGGCAGGGGCCGGTCTCGCGGCCGGCCGGTGTGCCCCGGCCCAAGTTGAGGGTCCGCATGCAAGGTGAGGAAGCGCCTGGGCAGGAGGCCCAATCATGAGATCCCGTTGGTTGCGCGCCTGGCCGGTGGCGGTCGCCATCGGCGCCCTGGTGGCCGGCTGCGCCCTGCCCGTGCCGGCCGTGCACCCCGACCCGAAGCCGGCCGATCCGCCTCCGGTGGTGCAGAAGGAACAGATCAAGCGAGTGGAGACCGCCTTGACCGAGACCCTGACGGCCTCGACCGAGGCGGGCAGTGTGGCCGGCCTGGCCACCCGGGTGGACGGCGCCGCGCTGAGCATGCGGCAGGCCGAATTTGCGGTCCACGCCGCCGACCCGGAAAGCGAGCTGACCGAGTTCCAGACGGTCTTCCGGGACGACGCGATTGTCGAGGCTTCCAGCACTTGGCCGCGGTCCTTTGTCACCGTCACCGTGCCGGGCAACCAGGTTTTCCCCATGATTTACCTGATGACCCAATCGGACGCCCGGTCGCCCTACAAGCTGATGGCCTGGTCGACCATGCTGCCGCAGGCCGTTCTGCCCAAAGTGGCGGACAGCGCACTGGGCAGCAAGACCCTGGCGGCCGATGCCGAAGGGCTGTTGATGCCACCCGCCACCGCCCTGGACACCTACGCCAAGGCCAAGGACAACCCGGC
>JAISTN010000392.1 GCA_031272565.1 Bifidobacteriaceae bacterium | reverse complement strand
GCAAACCGGGCCGGCCGCCGGCGCCGGCCCAACTGGTCAGACCGCGCGCCCAGCCTGAACCTCAGCCACCCAATCCTGCGCCGACAGGTAGTCCGCCTGAGTGGTGCCCGGCCGCAGGGGCGTGGGCACGGCATCGGCCTTGGGGTAGCTGCCCAGGTAACGCACCTTGGGCGAGAACCGATGCAAGCCCACCAAGGTCTCTGTCATGCGCGGCTCGGCCACGTGGGCCTCCGCGTCGATCGAGAACAAATAGCGGCCAAAACCGTCCCCGGACGGCCGCGATTCGATGCGGGACAGGTTGATGCCGCGAGTGGCAAAGTGCTCCAGCATTTCCAGCAGGGCGCCGGCCCGTTCATCCGGCAGGCCCACCACCAAGGTGGTCTTGTCGGCACCAGTGGGAGCCGGCACCGGGCCTGGCTGGCCAATCAGGACAAAGCGGGTGACGGCGCTCAAATTGTCCGCCACCCCGCTGGCCAGGGTGGCCAGGCCGTAGTGGGCTACGGCCGCCGGGGGCACCAGGGCGGCATCGAAGTCCAACAACTCGGGTGCCACCTCGCCCGCTGCCACCCGGGCCAGCAGGGCAGCGGAGGAAGTGTTCGATGTCGCCACCACGTGGCTGGCCTGCGGCAAGCGCCGGTGCATCCAGTTGCGGCACTGCGCCCAGGCGTGCGTGTGGGCGGCCACCCGCCGTACGTCCTCCAACACCACGCCTGGCAGGGCCGCCAGGGTGAACGAGACGGGTACCAGGATTTCCCGCATGATGACCAGCGGCGTACCTTCCGCCAGGGCATCCAGGACGGCGGTGACGCCGCCCTCGACCGAGTTCTCAATCGCCACCACGGCGAAGTCCGCCTGGCCCTCGCGCACCCGGTCAATGGCGCTGATGACATCAATCTGGGGCAACAGCACAGCCTGATTGGGGTCCACCACCCGGGTGAGGGCCTCCTCGGTAAACGTGCCGGCCGGGCCCAGGTAGGCGTAACGCGGCAGCGCGGTGGGGGGCGTGGACATGTGGCTTCTCCTGAAACTAACCGGAACTGGCAGGGCACCAGCGTAGCCTTTCCGGCTGGCCCGGCGGCACGCCGCTACCGGGTCAACACGGTCAGGGCCAAGGGTTGCACCCAGCTTTCGATGGCGCTGGCCCGGCCCACCAGTTCGCCGTCGATCTGCACTTGTTGGACGGTCTCGCAGACCACCCTGACCCGCTGCGCCTGTTGAAAGGTCAGCCGCCCGGCGGCCCGCCGCGGGTTGGCCCGCACGCCCAACGAGTGTCCCGCCACCTGCAGGGCCAGGGCCAGCCAGCCGAACAAGCCGTGGCGGGCCTCAACCATCACCAAGTCCAGTAGGCCGTCGGTCACGTCCGCGTCCGGCACCAGCCGCAGGCCGGCAGGCAGCAGGCCACAGTTACCAAACATGGCCGCCTTGACCAGGGCGTGGCGTTCGGAGCCATCGGCCCAGACCCGCACCCGGATGGGCTTGTCCGCCAGGTGGTTGATGCCGGACAGGAAGTAGGCGGGCCAGCCGACCCTGGCCTTCAGCTTCGGTGGCGCGCCTGAGATCATGGCGGCGTCGAAGCCTAGCCCCGCAATGACCAGGAAAACCTCGTCTTCCAACACCGGCTGGGCGCCCGGCCCCCAGGCGTTCAGGCGCCCCACGTCGATGGCCAGGCGGGCGCCGGCCAGGGCGACCTCCAGGGCGTCGCGGCGGTCCACCAGCGGCAGGTGCAGGTTGCGCGCCAACAAGTTGGCGGTCCCCAGCGGCACAATGCCCATCGGTACCGGGCCGCCGGCCAAGCCGGCGGCCACCGCCCGCACCGTGCCGTCGCCGCCTACGGCCACCACCGTCCGCACGCCTGGCTGGGCGGCGGCATCGGCGGCCTGAGCCGTGCCGGGCGAGGTGGGCGTGGTCTCCAGCCAAAGCGGTTCCCCCAGGCCCAATTCGGCGCTGACCGTGTGGGCCAGCTTTTTCAGATCGGCCACCCCGTGCTTGGCGGGGTTGACCACAAAGGCGGCCCGCTGGCGGTCCGTCGCACCCAGCCTGAGTTGGCCCGCCCGGGCGGCGGTGCGGCGCAGGCGCCGCAGGCCGCGCCAGGCCGCCAGCGCGGCGATCAGCCCGGCTAGGCCCACCACGGCCCCGGCAACCCCCGCCCATGCCTGCCAAGTCACGGTCCCAATTGTGCTCCCACTGGGTGCCGGCTGGCCCGCCCAGGTAGGCTTCGGTGCGTGATTGACCTGAAGGTGCTACGCGACAACCCAGAACTGGCCCGGGCCTCCCAGCGGTCCCGGGGAGCGGACCCGGCGGTGGTGGACGCCATTGTGCAGGCCGATGCCGCCAACCGGGAAGCCTTGGTAGCTTTCGAGACGGCCAGGGCCGAACAGAAAGCCTTCGGCAAGCAGGTGGCCGCAGCCAAGGGCGAAGACAAGAAGGCCCTGGTGGCGCAGGCCCAAACCCTGGCCGCTCAGGTCAAACAGGCCGGCGCCGCGGCCGACCAGACCGCGGAGACGCTCAAGACCGCCCTGCTGAAGCTGCCCAACCTGGTGGAGGAGGGCGCCCCGCAAGGTGGCGAAGACGACTATGTGGTGCTGCGTGAGGTGGGCACACCGCGCGACTTCGCGGCCGAGGGCTTCACGCCCAAGCCCCACGAGGAACTGGGCGAGGCCCTGAAACTGTTCGACACGCAGCGGGGCGCCAAGGTGTCCGGTGCGCGCTTCTACTACCTGACCGGGGCCGGGGCGCGGCTGGAACTGGCCCTGTTGACGCACGCCATCGGGCTGGCCAGCGACCTGGGCTTCACACCCATGGTGACCCCCACCCTGGTCAAACCGGAAGTCATGCAAGGCACCGGCTTCCTGGGTGAACACAACGACGAGGTCTACTACCTGCCGGCCGATGATCTGTACCTGACCGGCACCTCTGAGGTGGCCTTGGCCGGCTTCCATTTGAATGAGATCTTGGACCTCGGCCAAGGCCCGCTGCGTTACGCCGGCTGGTCGGCCTGCTACCGCCGGGAGGCCGGTTCCTACGGCAAGGACACCAAGGGCATTTTCCGGGTGCACCAGTTCCACAAGGTGGAAATGTTCGCCTACACCCGCCAGGAGGACGCCCACCAGGAGCACCTGCGGCTGCTGGGTTTCGAGGAGCAGATGCTGGCCGCCATGGAACTGCCCTACCGGGTGATCGATGTGGCGGCGGGCGACTTGGGGACCTCGGCGGCCCGCAAATATGACTGCGAAGCCTGGATCCCCACCCAAGGCAAGTACCGGGAGATGACTTCCACCTCCAACTGCACCACCTTCCAGGCCCGCCGGCTGAACATCCGGGAACGGACTGAGGACGGCTCGACCCGGCCAGTTGCCACCTTGAACGGTACGTTCGCCACCACCCGGTGGATTGTGGCCCTGCTGGAAAACCACCAGCAGGCGGACGGTTCGGTCTGGGTGCCGCCGGTGCTGCGGCCCGGTCTGGGCGGCCTGGAGTACATCACGCCGGCGGCCCAAGGCTGACCGTGGGCGCGACAGGCGGGTTCGTGTCCAGGCGGGGGCATCGGCCCGCCGATGTCGGCCTGTTGGCTTTGGACGTTGACGGCACCTTGTTGGACTGGGACGGCTGGCTGCCGCCGGCCACCGCCCAAGCTGTGACCCAGGCCATAAACACCCCCGGCCTGAATGTGGTGTTGGCCACTGGCCGGTCGATCCATTCGACCATGGGTGTGGCCGCCCGCTTGGGGCTGACCGAAGGCTGGGCGGTCTGCGCCAATGGCTCCGTCACAATCCGGTTGGATCCGGCCCGGCCCAGCGGCTGGGAATTGGTCGAGGCGATCACCTTTGATCCGCGCCCGGCCCTGGACGTGATTCACCGGCTGGTGCCGGAGGCCGCCTTGGCAGTCGAGGAACTGGGGGTAGGTTTCCTGGTCACGGCCTATTTTCCGCGCGGCGAACTGGACGGCCAACTGCGGGTGGTCAGCTATGAGGAGTTGGCCGCCCGCCCGGCCACCCGGGTGATCCTGCGCGAAACGGAGATGCACCCGGACCGGTTGGGGGAGATTGTCCGGGCCACCCGGCTGCCGGGCGTGACCTACGCGGTGGGTCACAGCGGGTGGGTCGACTTGAACCCGCCGGGGGTGTCGAAAGCCTCCGCGTTGGAGGTCTTACGCCAACAACTGGGCGTGCCGGCATCGGGTACCGTCGCTTTGGGCGACGGCGGCAACGATGTCTCGATGCTGGCTTGGGCCTCCCGCGGTGTGGCCATGGGCCGGTCCCGGGAAGACGTGGTGGCCGCCGCCAGCGAAGTGACCGGCAACATCGAAGACGGCGGGGCAGCCGACCTGATCTTCAGTGTGCTGGCAGAATTGCAGTAGGCCATGTAGAAAGAAGGCGGCGGTGAAGCTAGCGACCTTAGTGGTCAACGGCGCCATGAGCGCGGCCCGGATCGAAGGCGATCAGGCCGTGTTGATTTACGGGTTCCCGGACGTGGGTGCGGTGCTGCGGCAGAACGCCCTGGAGCACGCCGCCCGGGCGGAGGGCCTGCGGGTGGCCTTTGACCCGTTGGAGACCCTGCCGGTGGTGGTCCGCCCAGAAAAGATCTTGTGTGTGGGCATGAACTACCGCCAGCACATCCAGGAGATGGGCCGTGAAATGCCCTCCTACCCAACCCTGTTCCCCAAGTGGAGCCAGGCGCTGATTGGCGCCGGCGACCCGATCATGCTGCCGCCCGAATCGGTCCAGGTCGATTGGGAAGGCGAGTTGGCGCTGGTGGTGGGGCACCGGGTGCGCCGTGCCAGCGTTGACCAAGCCTGGGGCGCCATCGCCGGGTTCACCATCATGAACGACATTTCGATGCGTGACTGGCAGTACCGCACCCCGCAGTGGTTGCAGGGCAAGTCGTGGGAACACTCGACGCCGCTGGGGCCGGTCTTGGTGACACCGGACGAGTTGTCCGATGCCGCCCGCTTGACCACGGCCATCAACGGCCAGGTGGTGCAGTCGGCTCAGGTTTCGGACCTGCTGTTCGGCCCAGCCGAACTGGTCGCCTACATCTCTACCATCATGACCTTGGAGCCGGGCGATGTGATCGCAACCGGCACCCCAGGCGGGGTGGGCCACGCCCGCCGCCCGCCGGTCTATTTGCAGCATGGCGAACGGGTGACGGTCCAGATCGAAGGGATTGGGGAACTCAGCAACCTGGTGTTGCGGGACGGGACCGAATACTAGGGCTGCTTAGAGGTCCGCCGGGTTGATGGGGAAGCCGTCGGAATCAAGCACTTCGCCGCCCACGGCCGCGTGCAGGGTGGCGGCAATGTCGTTGATGATGCCGCCCATTGGGGTGCGCAGTGAGCAGTGGGCGGCCGGCGGGAACTCCATCAGCAGGTGATTGGGTTCCTGCGGTAGCCACTTGGCCTCATACTTGATGGCGCCGCTCTTGGCCCAGTCGACATCGCGCAAGGCGCCGGGGACTTGTTCGACGCCGCTGATTTCAACCAACACCAGGCCGGCTTCGCCGTAGCTGACCTCCAGGGCGTAGCGGTCCAGTTCTGGTTCGGTGCTCAGGGCCTGCCGGTCGCGGGCGTTGGCGGCATCGTGCAGCGCCAGGCGCTGGTCCGGGGAGAGCGCGTCCAGGCCGGAGTTGGCCCAGACTTCGTCCGGTATGGCGCCGCCGCCGCCGGGCAGGGAATAGGGTGCCAGGGAGATCGAATAGTCGAATTCGGGCACCAGTTGCTGGACGGTGGCCAGGGCCGCCTCCGGTTCCATCCACAGCGGTGAGTAGACCGACAGGTCCAGGGCGGCGTCCGGCACGGGCGCCACCATGACGCCGGATTCGGCAAAGCGCACCACGCCGCCCAGCCGGCGGGCGGCGGCCACCAGGAACTGGGCCACCCGGGCTTCCTCGCGGATCGGCAGGCCGGTTTGGAAAGCCCGGGCAATGCCGGTTGGGTCAAGCGTGCCGCGGAACGGCGGCTCGCCGCGTTCCCGCAGGGTTGAAACGACCCAGCCGGCGGTCAGGCCCCGCGGTAGGCCCAGGCGGCCGGTGACGGCGGGGGAGATGTGGTAGGGGCCAAACAGCGAAGAATGCCGGGACAGGCGGATCTCGCTTTGACCGACGCCAACCCCGCGCCAGCGGGTGGCGGCCAGGAGGGCGATTTCGTCCGCCTCGACATCGTCCGCCAGCACCAGGACGTGGTGAGTGTCCCAGTGCCGCTGTGTCAGGGGCTCATGGCTCAGTGGCATGGTTAGCGCATTCGGGCTCGGTGAGGGGGACGAAAGAACAACACAATTCCAACTCTAGTGGTTGGTCCACCACGCGCCGGCCCCCTGGCCCCCCAACACCACCACGGCATTTCGCTCCCGGTGGCCCGGCGGTGCTACCAGGCGCCGGGTACTGCCCGGGGGCTGCGGGCATAGGCGGAGACCGATGCCGCCCCCTCCAGCCAGTAGCGCCATGGCCTCAAATTGGCAGCCGAGACGCCCACGCGCGGGCCGCAGGCGATGACAGACGCGGCGGGACTGTTTGGTGAATGGTCTTGGGTTGGTGGGTCGATGGTGTAGTCTTGGCCGGCCCGCCAACCGGAGTGCTCCAATGTCAGGCCCAGCGCTTGGCCGAGGCAGCCCGGCCCCTTGGCCAGCCAGGCATCTGGACGGGCTCGCCCCGGCTGGTCGAAGCCCCGCCGCCGCCGGGCCACTTCGACCCCTTCAATGACGTCACCGGCGCGGAGCAACACGGCCGAACCTGAACCGTCCGCCTCGCAAACCAGGTTGCCGCAGATGTGGATGCCATAGGACAGGTAGCAATACAGTGTGCCCGGTGGGCCGAACAGCGCCGCGGTGGCCGGCCGCCGGCCGCGCACGGCGTGGGCCGCCGGGTCCGCCTGGCCCGCGTAGGCCTCTGTTTCGGTGAGCCGGATGGCCACCCCACCCAGCCGAATGGTGGCGCCCAGCAGGGACTGCGCCACGGCGCAGACCGGCCGGTCAAACCTGAACACCCCCCAATTGTCCCGCCGCCACCGGCGTGTGGGCGGTTTGGGGTTCGATTCCCGTCTACGGCAGAAAATGAGGGGGAAGGGCCGAAAGGCCCGTCCCCCGCATTTGGAGCGGGCGACGGGCATCGAACCCGCACTGGCAGCTTGGGAAGCTGCTGTTCTGCCATTGAACTACGCCCGCGAAGGCAACAAAGAGCATACCTGAAGCGCTGATGCTGGGCGCACCGGCGGTATGCTCGCGGACATGCGGACCGTGGGCGTGGCCGCTCGGCTAGGAGCGGGCCTGATTCTGGGCGGGCTGCTGATCGCCGCCGGCGGCCCGGGGGCGGCGGCCCAGGATGACGACACAGCCGGTGAAAGAAGGATCCAGCAGCGGGTCTTGATCGGTGTGACAGGCCTGTCCTGGAACGACTTCGACGCCGAAGACTTCCTCAACCCCGCCGCCTTTGCCGAGACCTTTGTCGGGCTGCTCAACCGAACAGCGCGGGCCGCCAGTTGCCCGGCCGACGGCTGGCTGACCCTGGGGGCACAGGTGCGGGCCTCGGAGGTGGCGCCCGGCCTGCTGACGGACATGGAAGTCCCGGATCCAGCCCAGTGCGGTGAACTGGCCGAACCGGTTGATGGCCGCCTGCCCACCTGGGACGGTTACCTGGCGGCGGCCCAGGGCACCGACTGGGAAGGCCACTTGGGTACCACCGCGGCCCAGTTGAAGCAACTCGGTCTGACCTACGTAGCCGTTGGCCCCGGGGCGGCCTTGGCCCTGGCCGATTCGGCCGGGCGGGTCGACAATTACCGGCCGGCCCCAGCCGACCTGAACGAACTGCAGGAGGTGGTCCGCCAGGCGGCGGCCGAGGGCACCGACTTGGTGGTGGTGGACGCTGGTAGCCGCAGCCAAGACATGGACGTGGCAGCACTGCTAATTCGAGCCGGCGCCGCAGCGGAAGGCGCCACACGGGCGTACCGCGACCGGTTTGAGCCGGGTTGGTCATACGACCCCGAAGTTCTGGAGCCGGACATCTGGCTAGCTTCGATAGCCGACTATGGTTACCCCGCCCTTGGACTGTGCATTCAACGCCGCCCTGGCGGTCTCCCAGAATGGAGGTACTCCATTGAGACCAGCCGCGGGCCAGCGGGGTTGTTGCCGCTGCCCGACCTGATGCCCCTGCTCATCGGCTACGACTGGCGGGCCGAATACGACTTCAACTGGCCCCTGTGGGACCGGCTTGTCGCACAGCAAACCATCCTTAGCCAGAAAAACCTCATCCGCTACTTCCAAGACATCAACCAGCATGCCCAAGCCATGCGGCGCGGCGTCCAGATTGGCTACATCGTGGTGGCCGGCCTGGGGGCGGTGGCCTTGGGGCTGTCGCTGGTGGCGGCCGCCAAGGGTTGGCGGCGGCGCTTCGAAGGCTTGTGCCTGGTGGCCGGCCTGATGCCGGCCAGCGGCTTCCTCATCAACGCATTTGTCCCCTGGTGGCGGCTGCCTGCACCCTGGCCGGTCTGGGGCTGGGCCGGCGCCAGCGCGCTCTTGGCACTGATCATCCTGGCGCTGGCGCGGGAACTGCGGCGGGTGGCCCTCCGCCCGCAGCCGGTCAACCGGGTTGCGCCGCAACAGTTCGGCCTTGCGGGAAGGCTTGGCCTACCCCCAGTTCAGCCCTATTCACCCCTGGCCCTGCCGGGCGCCATCGGGCTCCTGACGGCTCTGACGCTGGCGGTCGACCTGTTCATCGGCCAACCCATGACCATGGGCGCGCCCCTAGGCCTGCCCATC
The DNA here is from genome assembly GCA_031272565.1 of Bifidobacteriaceae bacterium. Taxonomy (GTDB): domain Bacteria; phylum Actinomycetota; class Actinomycetes; order Actinomycetales; family WQXJ01; genus JAISSX01. The sequence goes on along the minus strand of JAISTN010000392.1, from coordinate 1,252 downwards.
CTGGACGCCAAGCGGCTGTATGGCTTTGGCAACCCGGCCTTTGCCCTGTTTGGCACCGGCGCCATTTTGGCCGCCTGTCTGTTTGCCCGGCGGTCGACCGCCAACGGCTACCCCCGCAAGGCGGCCGCGGGCGTCACCGTGGTGGGTCTGATCGCCGTCGCCATCAACGGTTGGCCCTCCTTGGGGGCAGACTTTGGCGGGGCCATTGCCCTGGTCTGTGCCTTCGGTGTATTGACTCTGCTGGTGCTGGAGGTCAAGCTGACCTGGCTGCGGGCCTTGGGCGTGGCCGCCTTGGGGGCGGCGGCCGGCGTGGGGCTGGCCACGCTGGACTACCTGCGTGGGCCGGACCACTGGACGCACATCGGCGCCTTTGCCGACAAGGTGTTGCATGGTGGCGCCTGGGAGATTCTGGCCCGCAAGGCCCAGATGTGGACCCACCTGTCGGTGCCGGTGACGGCCCTGCTATTGGTGATCGCGGCCATCGCCCTGGTGGCGCGGCGGCGCGGCCTGCGCCCACCCGGCCTGCCGGCCTTATGGCGGGAAGAACCGTTGGCCCGTCCCATGGGCTGGGCCCTGGTGGTGTTATGGCTGGTGGGCAGCCTGATCAACGATTCGGGCGCGGTGGTGGCCGGGGTGGGCCTTATGCTGGCTGGTCCTCTGTTGGGGGCGGCAGTGGCGCGGCAGCGGGCACCGGGGCAGCCGCTTGAGGTTCTGGACCGCCCGGAACTGGACCAGCCGGCGCCGGACTACTCGATGCTGGACCCGAACCAACCTGACCCCCTGGCAGAGCCAACGGCCGCCCCGGCCGGCCCCGGGCCGGCCGGTAGCCTGGCACCAGCAGCGCCTTGATGGTGCGCCCGGTGCACAGAGCCACAATCTTGACCCCCCGGGTGGCCAGTGCCAGGGCAATGTCCTTGTACTGATCGGCCCGGTGCAACAGCCCCGGCAGGTCCTTGCCACTGGGCCGGTGCCGCAGGTCACATTCGACCTCCTGGACCACAAACCCTTGCCGCAGCAGGTCGATCGTCATGCCGGTCTCGACCCCCCAGCCGTGGGCCAGGGGCGTGGCCGCCTCGAAGGCGGCCCGGCTCAGGCAGCGCATGCCGGACAGCGGTGCACAGGCCGTGAACCCAGTAGCCCGGGCGATACCCGTCCGGGCCAGGCCAACCGCCAACCCAAAGCCGGCCGCCCCCACCTGGCGGGGCAGCACGGCGATGGTGAAATCGGCCCGGCCTTGGGCCACGGGCACCAC
>JAISTN010000187.1 GCA_031272565.1 Bifidobacteriaceae bacterium | reverse complement strand
ATGGTGGCGCCGGACATGATCCGGCCGCGTTCCAACTGGGCCAGGATATCGAGCTGTTTGGGCCTGGAATCACCAACTACCTGGGTGATCATGTCGTCAATCTTGACGAACACTTCCCTGGCGTCGAGGGCGTTCCACAGGACATAGACCATGACCACCAGGCCAATGCCGATGCAGATCGACAGCAGGAACGACATCTTCATGACCGACAGCGGCGAGATGTAGCTCAGGTGCAGTTTGATCTTGCGGGCACCCCGGGGGCCACTCGACTTGGCCTTGCCGGTGGCCCTGACGCCGCCCAGGGAAGCCGTGGCGGCGGCGGCAGTGGTAGTGGCGACGGCGGTTTCGGCCGCCACCGTGGCGGCGGCCGTGGCGGCGGTGGCGGCGGCTTCGGCGGCGGCCGCCGCGGCCGCTTCCTTAGCTTGCTGCGCCACGTGGGCGGCTTGGGCGGCTTCCGCCGCCGCTTGGACATCGGCCGCGGTGGTGACGTGGGCCCGGGTTGACCGGGGGGGCACTATCACGGCCGGCGCTGGACTGGGCGGCATCTGCGGTGCCGCGCTGGGAGCGTAAGAGGGCGCGGCTTCGGCCGGCGAGGCCACCCGGCCTTCGTCATCGAGCGAGTCAACGGTAGTGACGGTGGTGGTCTGTTTGGCCGTGCGGAATGACCGCTTGGGCTTGCCGCTGGCGGTGGTGCCGGTCACCTGGACCTCGGCCACCGGAGCGGCCGGAGCCTCACCGGCGGCGGAAGCGGCTGCCGCCCCGGCGGCTACTTCGGTGGCCCCGGCAACCGCCGGAGCCTCATCCGCTGCTGGTCCGCCCACGGCGACGGCCGCGCCGGGGCCAACTGTCTTGATCGGCTTGGCGGCCGCGGCCCGCTGCGGCACCACCTTGGGCCGGATGGTGGGTGGCGGCTCCACCGCCTGTCCGGCCCGGGTGCCAGAGCGACGGTCGCCGCTGGGCTTGCGCTGCTGCACGGTGATGGAACGCCCGCGGCGGGTGCCGGCCGCCCGGGCCGGGCTTTCCGGCTCGCCCTGTTGGCCGCTGTCACGCGGCGCTTTCTTCGCGCTGGACTTGGCGCCCTTCTTGGCGCCTGGTTGCGCGTCGGTGCTCATGCGACATCCTCTGCATCGTCCGTGGAGGCTGGGACGTCCCCAACGCTACCCGACACCGGCTCAGCTTCTAATTCTCCGGCGTTGGATTCCTGGTCGGTGTCGCCTTCGGCCGTTTCGGTGTTGCGGGCCACCGCGATGATGCGGTCCCCCGGATCTGGTTTGGCAAATACCACACCCATAGTGTCGCGGCCCTTGGCCGGGACCTCGTCCACCCTGGAGCGGACCACCTTGCCGCCTTGCATGATTACCATCACCTCGTCATCGGTGTCGGTGATCAAAGCCCCGACCAGGTCGCCCCTCTCGGCCGCCAGTTTGGCCACCTTGATGCCCAGGCCGCCTCGGCCTTGGACCCGGTAGGCGCTGACCGGTGTCCGTTTGGCGAAACCGCCTTCCGTTACCACGAAGACATCGGCGTCTTCCCGCACCACGTCCATGGCCAGCAGTTCGTCATCGTCCCGGAAGCGCATACCGGTGACGCCCGATGTCGCCCGGCCCATCGGCCGCAGGGCCTCATCCCAGGCAGTGAAACGGACCGACATGCCTTTGCGGGACACCAGCATCAGGTCCATCGAGGCGTCCACCAACCGGGCGGCCACCACCTCGTCGGAGACACCCTCGGCGTCTTCCCGCAGGTTGATGGCGATAATGCCACCCGAGCGCGGTGAGTCGTAGTCCCGCAGCCGGGTCTTCTTGACCAGGCCCCGCCGGGTCGCCAAAACCAGGTAGCCGGCCTGTTCGTAGTCTTTGATGGCCAGCACCTGGGCAATTCGCTCGCCAGGCTGGAAGGCCAGCATGTTGGCGACGTGCTGGCCCTTGGCGTCGCGGCCGCCTTCCGGCAGGTCGTAACCCTTGGTCCGGTAGACCCGGCCGTAGTTGGTGAAGAACAGCAGCCAGTGGTGGGTGGTGGTGACAAAGAAGTGTTCCACCAGGTCGTCATCGCGTAGCTGCGCCCCCTTGACGCCTTTCCCGCCGCGGCGTTGCGACCGGTAGAGGTCAACCCGGGTCCGTTTGGCGTAGCCGCCTCGGGTGATGGTCACCACCACGTCTTCTTCCGGAATCAGATCCTCATCGGTGACTTCGCCCTCATATGGCAGAATCCGGGTCCGGCGGTCGTCACCATATTTGGTGACGATCTCCGCCAGTTCCTCGGCCACGATGGTCCGCTGCCGGCCAGGGTTGGCCAGGATGCCGTTGTAGTCGGCGATGCGGGCTTCGATGGCGTCGTGTTCGTCGATGATCCGCTGGCGTTCCAGGGCGGCCAGGCGGCGCAACTGCATTTCCAGGATGGCGTTGGCCTGGACCTCGTCGACCTCCAACAGTTCGATCAGCCCTTGGCGGGCGGCATCGACGTTGGCGGAGGCCCTGATCAGGGCGATCACCTCATCCAACAGGTCCAGCGCCTTGAGGTAGCCACGCAGAATGTGGGCCCGGGCTTCGGCTTCCCGCAGCATGTACTGGGTGCGCCGCACCACTACTTCGAGTTGGTGCGTAGTCCAGTGGCGCACAAACGAATCCAGAGTCCGTGCTCGCGGCACCCCGTCCACCAAGGCCAGCATGTTGGCGCCGAAGGTCTCTTGCAACTGGGTGTGCTTGTAGAGGTTGTTCAGCACCACCTTGGGCACGGCGTCTTTCTTCAGCAGAATGACCAACCGCTGCCCGGTCCGCCCGGATGATTCGTCCCGCAGGTCGGCAATGCCTTGGACCCGGCCGTCCTTGACCAGTTCGCCGATCCGCACGGCCAACCGGTCCGGGTTGACCTGGTAGGGCAGTTCGGTCACCACTAGGGCGTTGCGGCCGTCCACTTCTTCGACCTCGACCACCGCCCGCATCACAATCGACCCGCGGCCGGTGCGGTAGGCCTCTTTGACGCCCTTGGTGCCCAGGATCAACGCCCCGGTGGGGAAGTCCGGCCCAGGGATCCGTTCGATCAGGGCTTCGAGCAGTTCGGCGTGGCTGGCCTCCGGGTGCTCCAGGTGCCACTGGATGCCGGCCGCCACTTCGCGCAGGTTGTGGGGCGGAATGTTGGTGGCCATGCCGACGGCGATACCGGCTGAGCCGTTCACCAACAGGTTGGGGAAACGGGACGGCAGGACGGTCGGTTCCTTGGTCCGCCCGTCGTAGTTGTCTTCGAAGTCAACCGTGTCGCGTTCGATGTCGCGCACCATCTCCAGGGCCAGGGGCGCCATCCGGCATTCGGTGTACCGGGGGGCAGCCGCGCCGTCGTCGCCCGGCGAACCGAAGTTGCCTTGGCCGTCGATCAGCGGGTAGCGCAGCGACCAGTCCTGGGCCAGCCGGACCATGGTGTCGTAGATGGCGGTGTCGCCGTGGGGGTGATACTGGCCCATGACCTCGCCCACCACGCGGGTGCACTTGGAGAAGGCCCGGTCAGGCCGGTAGCCGCCGTCATACATGGCGTAGATGACGCGCCGGTGGACGGGCTTCAGGCCGTCGCGGATGTCCGGCAGCGCCCGGCCAACAATCACGCTCATGGCGTAGTCGAGGTAGCTGCGCCGCATTTCGGTTTGCAGGTCAACCGGTTCGATCCGATCGGGGGTTTGAGTCACGCCGTCCGGCGTGGTCACATCGCTCACTGGCGGGTCTCGCTTCTTTCCGTACCGCTGGGTGTCATGGCTGGCTGCTCAGATGTCCAAGAAGCGGACATCGTGGGCGTTGCGTTGGATGAAGGCCTTGCGGGATTCGACATCTTCGCCCATCAGGATGGAGAAGGTCTCATCGACGGCGGCGGCGTCTTCCATGGTGACCTGCAGCAACGTGCGCTGCTCCGGGTCCATGGTGGTTTCCCACAGTTCCTGGTAGTTCATCTCACCCAGGCCCTTGTAGCGCTGGATGCCGTTTTCCTTTGGGATGCGCTTGCCGCCGGTGTTGCCGGCCGCCAGCATCTGGTCACGTTCCCGGTCCGAATAGGCGAATTGGTGTTCCGCGTTGGTCCACTTCAGGCGGTACAACGGCGGTTGGGCCAGGAAGACATGGCCGGCTTTGATCAATACCGGCATGTAGCGGAACAGCAGCGTCAACAGCAACGTCTGGATGTGTTTGCCGTCTACATCCGCGTCCGCCATCAGCACGATCTTGTGGTACCGCAGCTTGGTCAGGTCGAAGTCCTCGCCAATCCCGGTGCCAAAGGCCGTGATCAGTGCCTGAATCTCGGCGTTGGACAGGGCCCGGTCAAGGCGGGCCTTTTCGACGTTCAGGATCTTGCCACGCAGGGGCAATATGGCCTGGGTTTCCGGGTTACGGCCCCGGATGGCGCTGCCGCCAGCCGAATCGCCCTCAACGATGAAGATCTCGGAGACGACAGGGTCCCGGGACGAACAGTCCTTCAGTTTGCCTGGCATGCCGCCGGATTCGAGCAGGCCTTTGCGCCGGGTTGCTTCCCTGGCTTTGCGAGCCGCGATCCGGGCGGTGGAGGCCTGCTGCGCCTTGCGGATGATGTCTTTGGCTTCCCCCGGGTGGGCGTCCAGCCAGTCCCCCAGGCGGTCGTTGACCACCTTGAGGACAAAGGTCTTGGCTTCGGTGTTGCCCAGTTTGGTCTTGGTTTGGCCCTCGAATTGTGGTTCGGTCAGCTTGACCGACACCACGGCGGTCAGCCCTTCGCGGACGTCCTCGCCGGTCAGGTTCTCGTCCTTCTCCTTGAGCAGTCCCTTGTCGCGGGCGTAGCGGTTGATCAGACCGGTCAGGGCGGCCCGGAAGCCTTCTTCGTGGGTGCCGCCTTCGGTGGTATTGATGGTGTTGGCGAAGGTGTGGACGGCTTCGGAGTAGGCCGTGGTCCACTGCATGGCAACTTCCGCGGAAATGGTCCGGTCCGGCGCTTCTGCCTCGAAGTAGATCACCTCCGGGTGGACGGGTTCTGACTTGCGGGCGGCGTTGAAGTGCTCCACGTAGTCGACCAGGCCGCGGTCAAACCGGTAGGTGACGGACCGGACCGACTCTTCTTCGACCGGTGAATGCTCGGTGCCTGTGTCGTGTTTGGGTCGCTGGTCGGTCAACGAAATGGTCAGGCCCTTGTTGAGGAAGGCCATCTGCATGAAGCGCAGGCGCAGGGTTTCGAAGTCGAAGTCGGTGGTTTCGAAGATGTCCGGGTTGGGCCAGAAGGTGATGGTGGTGCCGGTGCGTTCGGTTGGCGCGCCTCGCTTCATGGCCCCCACCGGGTCGCCGTGGTCAAACGACATGTTCCAGGTGAAGCCGTCGCGGTAGACCTCTGCTTCCAGCCGGCTGGACAGGGCGTTGACCACTGACACGCCCACGCCGTGCAGGCCGCCGGAGACGGCGTAGCCGCTGCCGCCAAATTTGCCGCCGGCGTGCAGCACGGTCAGGACTAGTTCCAGGGCCGATTTGTGTTCGGTGGGGTGTTCCTCCACCGGGATGCCGCGGCCGTTGTCGGTCACCCGCATGGCGCCGTCGTCCAGGATGGTGGCCTCGATCCGGGTGGCAAACCCCGCCAAGGCCTCGTCGACCGAGTTGTCCACCACCTCGTAGACCAGGTGGTGCAGGCCGCGTTCGCCGGTGGAGCCGATGTACATACCGGGCCGTTTGCGGACTGCCTCCAGGCCTTCAAGAACGGTGATGTCGCTCGCGTCATAGTGTCCGGCAGGTGCCTGGCCAACGCCTTCGCCCGTGGGCAGCGCAGGAGGATCCGCTGGAGTGGTACTCACATCGCCACACTTTCTGGCACCCCAAGAGGAGCGCTCGCTGTGTCAGGGGCCCGGCCGCGCCGCGCAGCTCTCAGTGGCTTACGGTGAAGACGGGGAGGATTGCAGTACCGATTCTACCCGCCTGGAGGGCCATTTGGGCCGTATTGGGCCTAGACGCGCCCCTGCGGCTTCGGCGTCTAGAAGCCGCCGATGTCGCCCCAGGCCGTCTGGTGGCCTCTCAGGCCCGTCTAAGGGCCATGTCAGTCACCGGCCCGATTGCCCAGGTGGCCAAGCTGCTACCGCTCCCGGTCCGGCCGCTTGCCGGCCCGCACCGTCCACCGGCCCTTGCCCGAGGCCGGGCCGGCCGGCCCCAAGACTGTGATCTCCGTCACAATGCCTGGGCCCACCACGGCGGCGATCCGGGCCGCCAACTGGGGCAAGAACAGCCTGACATTTGAGGCCCACGGCCCCGATTCGGCCCGCACCACCAACTTCCCCTCCCGGAACGATTCCGGCACACAGTGAGCCGCCACATCGCGCCCGGCAATCTCTTCCCAGCGGGCCACCAAGGTCCCCACCGAGACTTCCCGCTCCCAACCTTCCCGGGCGATGAACTGTTCCACCAGGTCGCCCACCGGCGCCGGGTCCCGGCCAGAGGACCATTCCGCCGCCTGGCCCCGCCCCGCGCGGCGCCGCGGCGCGGCGCCCTTCAGCACCCGGTCCAGGGCGGAGGTTTCCGCCCGCCGGGCCTGTTCCGCCGGCACCTCAGACACGGCTTAGTTCACCCCCGCTCACCAGGTAGGCCACTCCGGCCAATGCCGCCGGCACGTCACCGGGCACGGCCGCCGTCACAAAAACCTGTTCCACACCCGTGGCCCAGGCCGCCAGCGCTTCACGGCGGGAAGAATCCAGTTCGGCGAAGACATCATCCAGGATCAAGATCGGGTCACCCCGCAGGTCATCGCGCAACAACTCAAATGATCCCAGGCGCAGGGCCAGCGCCAGCGACCAAGCCTCGCCGTGCGAGGCGTAGCCCTTGGCCGG
>JAISTN010000185.1 GCA_031272565.1 Bifidobacteriaceae bacterium | reverse complement strand
GAGCATTTTGGTGATTGTTCGCATTGATGATCGCTGTCAATGTCCATAATCTATGGCCTTTTTTTTGTCTCTGTCAGTGACCTCTGGGCGCTGTTTATTTTGACATCGCATTTCAGATCCGGAGGACCTGCTGGATTCCATCGACGAAGTCCTGGAAACCAACGCGGAGGCCTTTGTGCGCGGTTTTGTCCAAAAGGGCGGCCAGTGACCACCCCGGCCGCGGGCTTGGGCCCGGCCGGCTTCAGCGGGCCCTACCTGGCGCCCGGCAGTTCCTTCCTGGACTTTGCCCGGGCGGCGGCCCCGCACGTCCTACCCGGCTACGCCGGCGCGCCCGATGCCGCCCGCCTGACCGCCATACCGCCCACGGGTGGGGCCCCGGGCGGCTCAGGACCGACCAGCCAACCACTCCAAGCCACCACCATTTGCGCCCTGACCTTCCGTGGCGGCCTGGTGATGGCCGGGGACCGGCGCGCCACCCAGGGCCTGTCGATCGCCTCCTCCGAGATGGAGAAGGTTTATCCGGCCGACCAGTGGAGCGCCATCGGCGTGGCCGGCTCGGCCGGCATCGCCCTCCAGTTGGTCCGCCTACTGCAACTGGAATTGGAGCACTACGAAAAGATCGAGGGCACCGGCCTGTCGCTGGAAGGCAAGGCCAACCGCCTGGGCACCCTGATCAGGGCCAACCTGGGCCTGGCTTTCAAGGGCCTGGGCGCGCTGCCTCTGCTGGGCGGCTGGGACCAGGCCACGGCCGAACCGCGCATTTTCTCCTATGACGTCACCGGCGGCCACTACGAGGAGCACCACTTCCACGCCATCGGCTCCGGAGCGGTCTTCGCCAAGGGGTCGCTGAAGAAGCTCTACAAGCCGGGCCAAACCGAACGGGCGGCCGTCAAGACGGCTCTGACCGCCCTGACCGACGCGGCGGAAGACGACGCCGGCACCGGGGGAGTGGACCAGGTCAAGGCGATCTTCCCGGTGGTGGCGGTGGTGGACCGGGCCGGCTACCGGCGCTTGGCAGACACCCACCTGGCGGCACTGATGGAGGCCAAGCGATGACCGTGCCCTACTACGTGCCGCCTGAACAGCTCATCAAAGACCGGGCCGATTTCGCCCGCCGGGGTGTGGCCCGGGGCCGCCCGGCCGTGGTTATCTCCGCCGCGGACGGCATTCTGCTGGCCACCCACAACCCCTCCCGGGCGCTAGTCAAGATCTCCGAGGTCTATGACCGCATCGCCTTTGCCGGGGTGGGCAAGTACAACGAGTTCGAGGCCCTGCGCGTGGCCGGCATCCGCTATGCCGACCTGCGCGGCTACGCCTATGACCGCTCCGACGTGACCGCCCGCGGCCTGGCTGGCGCCTACGCCCAGACCATCGCGGCGGCGTTCACGGCCGAACCGAAACCGATGGAGGTCGAGGTGGCGGTGGCGGAGGTGGGCCACGCCCAGGCGGCCGATGCCGTCTTCCTCGTTTCGTATGACGGCTCGGTCAACGACGAGCACCCCTGGGCGCTGCTGGGCGGGGTCCAGGCGCAGGCCCGGCTGGACCTGGCGGCCGGCTGGCGCCCTGGCCTGCCGTTGGCCCAGGCAGCGGCGCTGGCTCAGGCCGCCTTGGGCCCGGAGGTGCCGGCCGCGGAGGTGGAAGCGGCCCTGCTGCGGCGGGGCGTGGCTGGGCGTGCCTTCAGCCGGCTGACCACGCCGCTGGCTCGCCTGGCGGAGGCGCCAAAGAAGCCGGCCCGGTGAAGCGCGTCTACGGCCTGGAAACCGAATACGGCGTGGCCGTGGACGGCGGTTCCGTGGGCGCGGAGGACGCCGCCCGGGCCCTGTTCGCGCCGGTGGTGGCCTGGGGCCGCAGTTCGAACGTCTTCACGCCGGCCGGGGCGCGGCTTTACCTGGATGTGGGCTCGCACCCGGAATATGCCACGGCCGAATGCGACAACCTGGCTGATCTGCTGGCCCAGGACCAGGCGGGGGACCGGGTGATGGCCGCCTTGGCGCAGGCCGCCAACCAGGTCTGGGCGGCACAGGGCCCACGAGCGGCGCCGGCGGCACTGGCGGCAGCAGTGCCCAGTGCTGCCCGCGGTGCTCAGGGCAGCCCGGCCGGTCCGGGCACCCCCCGGGTTTACCTGCTGAAGAACAACACTGACACCGAAGGCAACTCCTACGGCTGCCATGAGAACTACCAGGTGGCGCGCCTGCAGGCGGCCCAGGCGGGGCCGCTGCTGATCCCGTTCCTGGTGTCGCGCCAATTGATTGCCGGGGCCGGCAAGATCCTGGTCTCGCCGCGTGGTGCCCGGTACGTGCTGAGCCAGCGGGCGGACCAGATCGTGGAGGCGACATCAAGCGCGACGACCCGGTCCAGGCCCATGATCAACACCCGGGATGAACCCCACGCGGACGGCCGCAAGTACCGCCGCCTGCACGTGATTGTGGGCGACTCGTCGATGGCGCCGGCCACCACCATGCTCAAGACCGGGGCCACGGACCTGGTGCTGCGTGGCCTGGAAGAGGGGTGCCCGATGCCGTCCCTGGAGTTGGACAACCCGGTGGCGGCCATCCGGGAGATCGCCCACAACTGGGAGCGGCCTCACCCGGTCAAACTGGCGGACGGGCGGTCCGTCACCGCCCTGGAACTCCAAGAGGCCTACCTGGAGGCGGTGGCGGCACTGGCGGCCACGGACTGGGATCACCGCGTCGTTGACCTGTGGACGCGGGCGCTGGCGGCTTGGCGAGCCATGGACTTTGAGCCGGTGGCCACGGAGATCGACTGGGTCATCAAGCACCGCCTGATCCAGCGTTACCAGGCCCGGACGGGCGCCAGCCTGCTGGATCCGCGGGTGCAGCGCCTGGAACTGGCTTACCACGACGTGGGCCCGGCCGGGCTGGCGGCCAAGTTGCAGGCGGCCGGGGCGATGACCCAGGTGACGCCGCCCGGGGCCGCCGCCAGGGCGGTGCTGCAGCCGCCGGCTACAACGAGGGCTGCCCAGCGGGGGCGCTTCATCCGGGCCGCGCGCGCCGCCGGCCGCGACTACACCGTGGATTGGGTGCGCCTGAAACTGGCGGACGGGCCGGCCGTGTCCGTTTGGGACCCGCTGGACCACGACAACCCGGCTGCTGCGGCCCTGATCGATGCGCTGGGGGATCCGGGGCCGCCCGGGCTGCGCCCGGCCGGCCCTGAAGCGCCACCAGCCCCTCGCCCGGCAGCGGCCGGTGCCCCAAGCCCCGGTAGCCTTGACGGCATCTTGGCGGCGGCGGCAATGGAGGAGGCAGGCTGATGGGCGTGGCGGTGCGGGTGATTCCATGTCTGGATGTCGATGGCGGCCGGGTGGTCAAGGGGGTCAACTTCCAGAACTTGCGTGATGCCGGCGACCCGGTGGAGTTGGCGGCCCGCTACGACCAGATGGGCGCGGACGAGATCACCTTCCTGGACGTCTCCGCCAGCGCCGCCGGGCGCGACACCATGGTTGAGGTGGTGCGGCGCAGCGCCGACCAGATCTTTGTGCCGCTGACGGTGGGCGGCGGGGTCCGCTCGGTGGCAGACGTAGACCGGCTGCTGCGGGCCGGAGCCGACAAGGTGGGGGTCAACACGGCCGCCATCGCCAACCCGGACCTGATCAGCCAGATCGCCGAGCGGTTTGGCAACCAGGTGTTGGTCTTGTCGGTGGAC
>JAISTN010000171.1 GCA_031272565.1 Bifidobacteriaceae bacterium | reverse complement strand
GATGACGCCCTGCGCAACATCCAGATCAACGGCAAGGCGCCGGTGGTGCTGGAAGACCTGACGCTGGACGATCCGGACACCTACGCGCTGCTCAGCTCCGGCGACACCCTGGGTGTCTTCCAGCTTGACGGCAGCGGCATGCAGGCGCTGCTGCGGCGGCTGCGGCCGGACAACTTCGAGGACATCAGCGCCGTCCAGGCGTTGTACCGGCCAGGGCCAATGGGGGCGGATTCCCACACCAACTACGCCCTGCGCAAGAACGGCCTGCAGCCCATCACGCCGATCCACCCGGAACTAGAGGAGCCGCTGAAGGACATCCTGGGCGGCACCTACGGGCTGATCGTCTACCAAGAGCAGGTCATGTCGATTGCCCAGAAACTGGCCGGCTACACCCTGGGCCAGGCCGATATTCTGCGCCGGGCGATGGGCAAGAAGAAGAAGGAAGTCCTGGAAAAGGAGTTCGAAACCTTCCAGCGGGGCATGACGGCCAACGGCTATTCGGCCGCCGCCATCAAGACCCTGTGGGACATCTTGCTGCCGTTCAGCGACTATGCCTTCAACAAGGCCCACTCGGCGGCCTACGGCCTGGTGTCCTACTGGACGGCCTACCTCAAGTGCCACTATCCCACCGAGTACATGGCGGCCCTGCTGACCTCGGTTCGCGGGGACAAGGACAAATCGGCCGTCTACCTGGCTGAATGCCGCCGCATGGGCATCACGGTGCTGCCGCCGGATGTCAATTCCTCGGCGGCAGATTTCACGCCGGTGGGCAACGACATCCGGTTCGGTTTGACGGCCGTACGCAACGTCGGGGCGGGCGTGGTGGAGGCTATTGAGCGGGCCCGGGTGGACAAGGGCGCCTACACCTCTTTTCAGGACTTCCTGGACAAGGTGACGGTGGCGGTCTGCAACAAGCGGGTGATCGAATCGCTGATCAAGGCCGGGGCGTTCGATTCGTTCCCGGGCACCCGGCGGGCCAAGTTTGTGATCCACGAAGAGGCCGTCGATGCCGTCATGGGGTTGAAGCGGTCGGAGGCGGCCGGGCAGTTCGATCTGTTTGGCGACCTGGAGGACGCCCCTGGTCTTCAGGTCGAGTTGCCGGACCTGCCGGAATGGGACAAGTCGGTGGCCTTGGGCTTTGAGCGCGAGATGCTGGGACTGTACGTCTCGGATCACCCCCTGTCTGGTTTGGAAGAGGGGCTCAGCCGGGCGGCCAGCCATTCGACCGCTCAGTTGACCGATGCCGAGGCCTACCCGGACGGGCAGACCGTCACCATTGCCGGCCTGCTCGGTTCCCTGCAGCGCAAGACCACCAAACAGGGTTCGCTTTGGGCGGTGGCGTCGGTCGAGGACCTGGACGGCTCGATGGAGGTCATGTTCTTCCCCAAGACCTACCAGAAGGTGGCCACCCAACTGGCGGAGGACCTGATCGTGGCGGTGCGGGGGCGGCTCAGCCGGCGCGACGAGCAACTGGCGCTCTACGCCTCCGATCTAACCGTGTTGAACCTGGCGACCAGCGGGCCTGGGCCCCGGCCGGTCGAGATCACGCTGCCTGCCCACCGGGTCAACGAGGCGGTGGTGGCCAAGCTGCAGGATGTGTTGGCGGCCCACCCGGGGCAGTCAGAGGTCTTCCTCAAGCTGACCAAGCCGCACGGCGCCACCGTCATGAAGCTGAACCACGGCCTGCGGGTGGCTCATTCCGAATCGCTGTTCGGCGACCTGAAGGCGGTGCTGGGGGCCCAGTGCGTGGGCTGACCGGCGCACCGGCCCGCGCCCTGGCGCCCGCGCTGGGGCTGATGGCGGCGCAGGCGTTGGTGGGGCTGGCCTTGGGCTACGCCTGGCTGCGTTTGGCGCCCCGGCCGCAGGCCTACTGGACCGGCTACACCTGGTATTCGCCGGAGGTGACTGGCTTTGGTGCCGCCCAGGATGTGCTGTTCGGGGCCCTGACGGTGCTGCCCGGCTTGGCCGCCGGGGTCTGCCTGGTGCTCTGGGCGGCCCGGCCCTGGGCGGCGGTCCGTACCCTGCTGGTGCTGGTGGGTGCGGCCGTGGGCTCCGGTGCCACCTGGCTGGTGGGAGCGCTGGCCAGCCACGCTTGGGCCGGCGGTTGGGCGGTGGGCGACACGGTCACCGCGCCGGTCAACTTGACCTCCCCGGGGGTGGCGTTGCTGTGGCCCGTCCTGGCCGCCCTGGTACCGGCCCTGGTCTTGTCGATCCGGGCGCTGGTGACCGACAAGTAGAGGCCGCCCAGGCCGGGTCGACGAGGCGATTGGTGAGCGCCGTAGGAGACGCGGCAGGCACGCTTGGACTGAGGTGGGATCCGGGTGGCCTCTTGGCCACCCGGATCCCACCCTGCATGGGTCCGATGGCGGCCCGTCAGGCAGCTCTGATCGCGTCGAGGACGGGCATCTTGGCGGCCCGGCCGGCCGGCCACAGGGCGGCGCCCACGCCCACCACGACGGCCAGCCCCAGCATGGTCGCCAACGTGCCCCACGGGATGGCCAGCAGCGACAGGCCTTGGTCGGCCAACAACCGTGGCAGGGTGGCGGCCAGGCCGGTGCCCACCACCACGCCGGTCAGGGTGCCGAACAGTGCAATCAGGACCGATTCGATGATCACCGTCACCCGCAGTTGCCCGCGTCCCAGGCCAACCGCCCGCAGTAGGCCGATCTCCCGGGTCCGTTCGATCAGCGACAGGGCCAGCGTGTTGAT
>JAISTN010000125.1 GCA_031272565.1 Bifidobacteriaceae bacterium | reverse complement strand
CGGGGCGGGGCCCCCCGGCCCGCCCCGCCTTGCCTGCCCGGCTGCCTGTCCGGGCGCCTGCCTGGGCGCCTGGCGGCCTGCCCGGCCACCTGTCTGCCGGTCGGTCCCGGTGGCGGTATTGGCCCGCCACCTGCCAAGATGCCCGCCGGGCGGCAACAGCGCCAGCCCCGGTCGGCCCGGGGCCGGTGGGTGGCGAGGCTTGCAGGTTGTGACCAGCGTGGGCGAGTATCATGCCAGGACCGCGGGCAGTTCGGCCCGCGTCGCCCGGGCGGCTGCCCGCTGAAGGGTGTCCGCCTTGATCCAGGAGAAGCAATGGCCACGACCACACGGCAACAACTATTCAAGACAATCGGCCTGGCTGGGGCCCTGGTCCTAGCGCTGGTGCCGGTGGCGGGCTGTGCCGGTGGGCGGGCCGGTTCGCAGACCACCGAGACGGTGACGGTGACGGCCTCGGCGGAGGAGACGCCGTCCATCACCGAGGCGGCCGAGGCCACCGACGGGACCGATGGGTCCAGCGAGACGTTCTTCTATAGCGACGGCATCGACGAGAACGGCCACTGGGCCGGGGTGACCGCCACCGACTACGTAGAACTACCCAACTACAAGGCCCTGCCGATTCCGGCCGAGGAGGCCGAGATCACCGACGCCGAGGTTGAGACTCAGGTCGAGTCGAATCTGGCCAACTACACCAGCACCGAGCAGGTGACCGACCGGGCGATTGTCGACGGCGACACGGTCAACATCGACTATGTCGGTTCGGTGGACGGCGTCGAGTTCGAGGGCGGCAGCACGGATGGCGCCGGCACGGATGTGACGATCGGCGAGACCAGCTACATCGACGACTTCCTGGAGCAGTTGATTGGCCACAGCGCGGGTGACAGTTTCGACATCAACGTGACGTTCCCGGATGACTACAGCAACACGGAGGTGGCTGGCAAGGACGCCGTCTTCGCCACCACGGTCAACTACATCGTCGAAACGATCGAACCTGAAGTGACCGACGCTTGGGTGGCGGAAAACCTGGCGGAAGACTACGGCTGGACCACGGTCGAGGAGATGAACGAGGGCGTCCGCGCCGACTTACGCCACACCGCCATCCAGAGTTACATCTACACCTACCTGACCACCGAGGTGACGGTGTCGGAGATTCCCCAAGCTGTCTTGGAGCACGGCCAGAAGTTGATGGTCGACTACTACCAGAGCTATGCCGACAGCTACGGCGTCTCGCTGGACGAGTTCCTGGTGGACTACGTGGGTGTTGAATCGCTGGATGCCCTGCTTGAACAGACGGCGGGCGACAACGAAACCGCGGCCATCTACACTCTGGTCATTCAGGCGATTGCCGAGGACGCCCCGATCACGGTCGATGAGGCCGACTTGGCCGCCTTCTTCATGGACTCGTATGGCAGCGAGGACTACTCGGAGTATGAGACCAACTATGGCCTGCCGTACCTGAAGCAAACCGTCTTGGGTGAGAAGGTCATGGACTACCTCTATGACCACGCGGTGGTGGAGGGGGACAAGTAGCCTTGAGCCTGGGTCCGCTCGCGGGGTAGGTCCCGAGTTGTAAATGAGAGTCATTCTCGTTATAGTCTGAGCATGAGCCTTCGGAGCTTGGTTACGGGCGCCACCCTGTTGGCCGTCGCGGCGGCGCTTGCCGCCTGCGCTGGTGGGACGGGCGGGGCCGGTGGCGGCGCCTCCGGCGGGGGCAGCGGGGCGGCATCGGGCATTGCCATTGTCGCCTCCACCAACGTCTACGGAGACGTCGCCCAGGCGGTGGCCGGCGATCTGGCCAGCGTCACCAGCCTGATCACCAGCGCCGCGCAGGACCCCCATGAATACGAAGCCTCCGCGCAAGACCGCCTGGCCCTGGACCAGGCCGACCTGGTGATCAAGAACGGTGGCGGCTACGACCCGTTCATCGACGCCCTGCTGGCGGCCGGCAACGATGCCGTAATGGTGGATGCGGTCGCCATCTGCGCCCTGGAGCAGGGCGAGGACCTCAACGAGCACATCTGGTACGACTTCGGCTCGGTTGAGAAGGTGGCGGCGGCGTTGAGCGAGCAGTTGGGTCAGTTGGATCCCACCAACGCCGCCGCTTACCAGGCCAACTACGAGGCCTTCGCCCAACAGATCGCGGGGTTGGAGGCGTCCGTGGCGGAGCTGCGGTTGTCCGCGGCCGGCCGGGGAGTGGCCATCACCGAACCGGTGCCGGTGTACCTGCTGGACGCCATCGGGCTGGTCAACCAGACCCCGGCCGAATTCAGTGAGGCCGTCGAGGAAGGCGGCGACGTGCCGCCGCGTGTGCTGCTGGCCACGCTGGAGCTGTTCGAGGCTGAAGACCTGGCGCTGCTGGCCTATAACGCCCAGACCGCCAATGCCACCACCGAACAGGTTCGCGCGGCCGCCGCGGCGGCCGGCGTGCCGGTGGTTGACTTCGCCGAGACCTTGCCGGAGGGCCTGACCTACATTGCCTGGCAGCAGGCCAACCTGGACCACCTGGCCGCCGCGCTGGGGCAGGCGGGTGGTGATTGATGGGGGAGCGCGAGGCTGCCGGTGGGGCAGGGCCGGTGCTGCGGCTGCGGGGTGCGGCTTTAGCCTTTGGCGAACAGCCGCTGTGGGACGGGCTCGACCTGGACCTGCGGCCGGGCGAGTTTGTCACCGTGCTGGGGGCCAACGGTTCCGGCAAGTCGTCCCTGCTGAAGGCCATCCTGGGGCTGCAGCGCCTGACCGCCGGCCACATTGAGTTCTGCGGCCACCCGGTGGCCCGGGGCGACCGGCACATCGGCTACATCCCACAACAGCGGCTGATCCCGCCC
>JAISTN010000101.1 GCA_031272565.1 Bifidobacteriaceae bacterium | reverse complement strand
ACACCTACCCCCAGTCCAACCCGCCGACACCACCCGGGCCGACCTCCCTGCCACCGTCCCAGGCCAAATCGTCACTACCTCAACCACACGCAAACCAGTCGACATCACCTGAGCCGCCCCGGCTGCCGCCCCCGGCCAATTCGTCGCACACCTACCCACAGTCCAACTTGCCGACCTCACCTGACCTGCCGCGGCGGCAACTGACCAAGCGATGGATTCGACTGGCATGGTCGAGGGCAGGCCAAGGCAACTGGCCACCGCGGGCCCGGCGGTAGCCTGGGCCTGTGATCACATTGGCTCAGGGGCGCCTGGCCTGCCCGGTCTGCTTGACTCGGGGTGGAAACGGCCCCGCCGCCCAGCCCTTGCAGATCGGCACCCAGGCCGCCACCTGCGGGCATGGCCACTCGTTCGACATTGCCCGTCAGGGCTACCTGAACCTGCTGGGCGGCGCCCAGCCGCGTCACGCCGATACGGCCGCCATGGTGTCCGCTCGCCGCCGGGTCCACGCCGCCGGGGTCTTCGGCCCGGTGGCCGCAGCCCTGGGCGACCTGGCTCAGGCGAGCGGCCTTGGACCGGACCAGTGGGTTCTAGAGGCCGGGGCCGGCGACGCCTACTACCTGAGCCAGGTGGTTGACCGGACCGGTGCCCCCGGCCTAGCCCTTGACATTTCCACCGCCGCCGCCCGGGTGGCGGCCAAGGCCGCGCCCCGGATCGCCTCGATTGTGGCCGACGTGTGGCGGCCTCTGCCGCTGCTGGACCACACCATCGGACTGGTCCTGTGTGTCTTCGCCCCCCGCAACCTGGCCGAGTTTGTCCGCGTGCTCCAACCTGGCGGGCGCCTGGCCGTTGTGACCCCCAACCCGGGTCACCTGGCTGGCCTGCGCCAGCGTTACGGCTTGATCGGCATTGGCGAGGGTAAGACGGCCGACCTGCAACAGGGGCCGTTCCGGTTGGCTTCGGCGGAACCGATCGGCTACTCGGTGGAACTGACCGCCGCTTTGGCCAGCGACCTGGTCGCCATGGGTCCCAACGCCTTCCACGATCCGCCGGCCGTCGCGGACGGCATCGGCGACCAGATCGACGTCACGCTCCACCTGCTAGAGCCACGCCAGTAGGACTCGTGGCCCCGCCAGCGCCACCCGGCTCAACTCTTGACGCCGGCCTTCCAACGTTCGGCCGGGCAGCCCAAGCGCAGCGAAATCGCGGCGGCGGCGTCCACCACCTGCTTGGCGAAGGTGGAGCCGGGCAGGTCCTGCGGCAGGCGGACCCGGGGTGCGGCCACCGACACGGCCGCCACCACCTCGCCCCGGTGGTCGGTGACGGGGGCGGCGACGCAGGCCACCCCCAGTTCGCGTTCCTCGTTGTCGATGGCGAACCCCCGTGACCGCACCAGGGCCAGGTCTTCCAGCAGGCTGGCCGGCGTGACCAAGGTGGTGGGCGTGAGGCGTTCAAAGGCGCTGGCGGCGGCCCACCGGGCGACCTCCGCCTCTGGCTGGTAGGCCAGCAGGGCCTTGCCCAGGCCGGTGCAGTAGGCCGGCCTGATTGATCCCACTCGGGAGGTCATGAAAGCCACCGACTGGGGCGATGAGACTTGCTCGATGTAGACCACTTGCCAGTCTGACAGCACCGCCAACTGGACCGATTCCTTGGTGGCCCCGGCCAGGTCCCGCATCACCGGCCGGGCCTGTTCTTGCAGGTCAAGCGAGCCGATGGCGGCCGTGCCCAGCAGGATGCACTTTTGGCCTAGGCGGTAATCGCCGTTTTCACGGGTGAGGTACTCCTGGCCCTCCAGGGTGGACAGTAACCGGAAGGCCGTGGGCCTGGGAATACCGGTGGCGGCCGAAATCGAGGCGACAGTCTGGCCCCCGCCCTGGGCCAGGAAGACGTTCAGAATGTCCAGTAGCTTGTCGGCTGCCTGGACCGTATAGCGGCTCTTGCCGCTCTTGTTGCCTGGGTCTTCCAACGCCTGGTTGCCGCTCACGGCACCTTAGCCTTTCCTGCGCTGGCCGCCTGCCACCGCCATTGTTCACTGACTGAACTTCAGGCTACCAAATGAACGCCGCCCCCAGCCGTTGGCCGGGAGCGCGGGTTGGGTGTGTGGTTGGCCGGTTTCTAGGCGTTGGGCCGCGGGCCGTGGTTCGCGTTCCGTGTCGACGTAGCGCAGCGCAGGAGACGCGGCAATTGGGCACAGTCTTCAAGTTGGCCGCGAAGCGCGGCACGCCGGGGTGTGTGAGATGTGTGGTTGGCCGGGTTCTAGGCGTTGGGCCGCGTGAAGGCTTAGGCGTTGGGCCGCGTGCCGTGGTTCGCGGACGACTTCTTGCGGGTGCGGCGCTTGCGGGCGCGCTTCGACATGTCAAACTCCTTGGACTGACTGAGAAAAACCTGCCCTATTCTGCCACACGGCCCGCCGCAAGCCCAGCGGGCCCAGCCAGACAACCTGGCTCACCCGCCACCCGGCTCAGCCCGGATCCACCGATTCTCAGCTACCGAGCAGCCCCATCTGGGCCCGCTGGCGGCGTTGGGGGCGCGCACCCCGCCCCCCCCCCGGCCCCGCGGCGCCCCCATTCCCCCCCCCCCCCCCCGGGCTTGACATTGCCCCAAAA
>JAISTN010000079.1 GCA_031272565.1 Bifidobacteriaceae bacterium | reverse complement strand
GGCACCAACCGGGGCACCGCCCGGGTGACCGCCCCGCACAGCCCGGCCCGGCCGGGCGCGAGAGGTTCCACCAGGCCACCCCTGCGCCGCGGGGAGTTGCGGCCGTGTGCACACGCCATCGGGCATCAGAGGCTGAGCGGCCGGTACGGCACTGCCACCCGGCTGGTGGGTGTGGTGACCGCCGCCCTGCTGCTGCCGGTGGCGCTGGTGGCCGGGGGCCTGGCCACCACCCAGGCGATGTGGCATGACACTGTCGATGTGGCGGGCGTCCAGATCCTAGCCGGCGACATCAACCTGGAGACGGTCGACTGGGTCTGGGGGCAGGTCAACCCGGTGCCTACCCAGACGGACCCGGATCCGACCGGCCTGCCGAATGACTGGGACCAGCTTGGCACCTGCGCCACAACCACCGAGGCGGACGGCCTGTGCCCGGACGATGACACCTGGCCGCTGGACCAGTTCGCGGTGGTGCCGGGCGACAAACTGGTGATTATTCACAAGGTCGATGTGACGCTGGATGGCGACAACCTGGCCGCCCGGCTATCGGTGGTGTGGGACACCCCCCGTGTCACCCTGCCTTCCGGCATGACCCTGACGGCCGAGGTGGGCTACATCCCCGTCAGCGGCCCGAATGTGGGGACGTTCCAGGCGCTGGGCGACGTGGTCAGCTACACCGCCACCGACAACACCGCCCGGCTGACCACCGTTGTGACCGCTGACGCCGGCGACCCAACCTGGGCCGAACTGGTGCCAGGTGATGCGGATCCCCGCGGCCTGCACGAGCAGTACGTCGTGGCGCCACTCACCACCACTTGGGCTGTCCGGCTGGTGGCCGAGTTCGCGGCGCCGTTCTGCTGGGCCGACCCGTTGACGACGCCGCCGGCCGGCGCCACCTGCACCCTGGATAACACCAGCGGCCTGGTCAACCTGCTGATTGACGGCTACGGCGTGACGCTGGAACAGATCAGGACCGGTGAAGGGTGGGTGACACGATGAGCCTGTTTGCCCACTTCAGCCACCGGCCCGCCGCCCCCGCGCGGCACCTGGCTGTGAGTTCGCCCGCGCCCACCGGTGTGGGCAGTGCACCCGCCCGCCACGCCGCCCCAGCCGCCCAGCCGCGCCGTCTGGTGCGCCGCCGGGCCGGCATTGCCGGTTTGTTGACGCTGACCCTGGTGGCCGCCCCGGCCGCCTACGGCTTGTGGAGCGTGGTGGCCCACCACGACCGGATGGGCTTCAACGGCGGGCTGGTGGGCTTTGCCGTCACCCGGGACGTGATCGAGTTCGATTCCAATGGCGTGCCCACGGCCACCAGCACCGCCACCGGTACCGCCACCCCGGGCGGGTCGCCCTACGCCACCGGCACGCAGACGCAGGCCGGCAACGTTGAAGAAGGCACCGAGATTGGGATCGACCTGACCACGGAAGATGCCCAGCGGGTACTAGACGCCGCCTTGGGCGCCACCGCCGGCGGGGTGGCCTTCCCCATCCAGGTGACCCTGCGGGCGGACGGCAACGCCGGTATGACCTACACCACCCGCTTGGCTTTGGGGGCAGCCGGCACGGTCTTCACGGAGGCCGATGTCGTCCTGTACCAGGTATCAGACAGCGGCACCTGCCAGGTGAACTACACGGCGGCCGATGTCGCCCAGGACGCTACCGGTGACGGCATTGCGATTGAGGCCCCGGGCGGTTCAATGAACCTGGCTACTTTGCCGGCGGCGCCGGCGCCACCCACCGCCACGGTCACGCTGGCCAGCGGGGGTGCCTCGGTGGAGCCCACGCCGCTGGCGGCGCCGGTGGCGGGCATGGGGGCCTCGCCCTACAACACCCCCGGTACCACGGTGACCGACCTGTGGTGCCTGGTGGCCATCTATGACGCGGACATCAACCGGACCTACCAGAACCAGGCGGAGGTCACGGTGGACACGGCCGTCGGTGAGAAATCGGCCGAGGCCCTATGGGGTGCCAAGGTGCTGCCAGATCCGCAGCCACCACAGGGCACCATCTGGTTTACCCCCACGGCCTCCAGGAGCGTGGTGCCGTGATGCGACAGACATGCACGTTGGTGTGGCAACGCACCATCCGCGTGGTTCCTCCCGGCCATGCGGAAGCCTTTCAGAAAGGAATCAAACAATGAAAACTAGGCGTTTCAAGGCCTGTGTGGCCGGCGCCGCCGGTGTGGCCCTGCTGTTGGGTGGCACCACGTTCGCGTTGTGGTCCGACAGCATCCGCGTAGCCGGTGCCGAGATCATCGCCGGTGACTTGGACTTGGATGTGGCTTATGCCTCCCAGGAGGCGGCCGATGCCGGCGCGGCGCTGACGGCGTATGACACCAGCCCGGACCGGCTGGACAGTCTGCTCACCGAGGATCCAATGAATCCGGGCACGTTTATAGCCAACGACCAGGGTTTCAACTGGGGTGAGGACTTGGGGCTTCTCAATGGCGTCTGCTTCCCCCAAGATGCACTCTTGGGCCACCCGATCGCCCTGTTCGATGGCAGCACCGCACTGCCGGCCACCCAGGTCCAGTGGAACGCTGTGCCGGGTGACCAGGTGACCATTGCGGGTTGCTTCAAGATCACCCTGCAGGGCGACAACCTGGTGGCGGAGTTGCGGGCCTACCTGCCAACCGAACTGGACGCTGACGGGAACTTCCTGTGGGAGCACATCTTCCGGCCCGACGGCTACGAGGTCACGAACGATGAGTATGACCCGGGCAACGGGAAGGACAGTTTCGAGAGCCAGGATTCGATGGACGCCTGGGCCACGGCGGGTATCGGCGTGAAGGTCTACCTGGACAGCGGCACCACCTACCCAGCTGTCGGCGGCCCAATCCTGACTTCGCTGACGCCGGTGCTGGATCCCAACACCTACACCTATTACGTCAGCCTGGGCTACTTTCAGGCCCCCAACGAGTCCTTCGGCTCGGTTGAGCCGGGTGCCAACGTCTACACCATCGGCGACGGCAACCCCAGCAGCTCCGCCTTCAACAACTCGTACGTGGGTGTCCTGATCACGCTGAACTTCCCAGACGGCGTGGAAGGCCAAGACCTGACGCAGCAGGACATTGCGGACCTGACCGAAGGCCTCAAGATCCAACTGAACCAGACGCGCGATCCAATCGCGTCCGGTCTGAACGAAAACCTGTTCAACTAGCCCCCAACCCAACCCTCCATGGGGTGCTTGAACAGACACAACTGAACAACTGGCCGCCCGCCGCCGCCAGGCGGCGGGGCGGCCCGGCAAGGCAGTGATTGGTTGCCTTTCCGCGGGGTCTGCCCCGGCGGGGACTGCGACGCGGTTCCGGTCCCCGCCGGCGGTTCCCCCACAGCGAACGACATCGGCTACCAATAACCGGTAGCCCGGAGTGCAGGTAAGGAGGTGGATGGAGTGATCACCCAGAAGGTGAAGCGGCGGACCCGCCGGTCCGTGTGGGCAGCCGGCCTGGCTGTGGCCTGCCTGGCGGCCCTGGGTAGCCCGGCGCTGGCGGCTGACGACCCGCAGCCCGGCGCCTTGGCGACCTATTGGGACAACCCCAACGCCACCCTCAACCTGCGCTGGACCGGCGTCTGGTACACCAGGGCCTCCGTGGCCTTCATCGGTGACCTGGCGGCCGAAGAAGCCCCCATCGCGGTGCCCGGCGACCAGATCCACCGCACCTTGAAGGTGCGCAACGACGGCCCCTGCGAGGCCGATCTGACCGTCGCCATCGAGGACCCCTACACCACCGACTACCGCGACACCATGAACGGCCAAGGGCCCGGTGACCCGGAAGGTGCCTTCGAGGACATGTCGCTGATCTACTGGAATATCGAAGGGGTGCGCAACCCCGCCGGCGGCGTCAAGTTCTCCGCCATCGTGGCCGGAGCGGTGGCCAGCGGCGTCAATCAGTACCAACTGGCCACCATTCCCATGGCCCAGGGTCAAACCGTCTCGGTTCAGATTGGCTACGAGTTCCCTTGGGAGGAAACCAAGGGCAAGAACATGGGCTTCAATTCGGAGCGGCTGAACTTCAACATCCTGCTGACCCTGCGCGGCGACTACTGCCCCAGCGGCCCGCCCGAAACCGACAGCCCCACCCCCAGCGGCCCCAGTTCATCGCCCAGCGCTGACCTCAGTTTCACTGGCACCAACGCCCTCAGCGTGGGCGTGGCCGCCGTCATCATTGTGGTGCTGGGCCGCCTGCTGATGCTGGGCGCCGCCCGCCG
>JAISTN010000011.1 GCA_031272565.1 Bifidobacteriaceae bacterium | reverse complement strand
GGGTTTGAGGTCGCCCGGAGCAAAGTGGCAGACAACGGCCGGTTTTGTGGCGCGGACAAGCCCAGGCCAGTGATCCCAGTCCAGGGCCAGAAGTGTTTGTGCAGGTCAGAGGCTTGCCGCCGATGACGGCCTGGGCACCGCGGCCCAGATTTCGGCTACTGGAGGCCTCGACTGCCACAAAACCGCGTGTTGTCTGCCACTTTCTGTTTCGCCCAAACCTGGCCTGGCCGACCCTGACCCGACCACCAAGCCAACCTGCCAACACCACCCAGGCTGGCCAACCCCATCATCCCCAGCCAACACGTCCCCCAACCCAACCGCCCGCCAACTCGTCGTTACCACCCGGGCCACCCCAACCCCATCGTCCCCGGCCTGACCGTCCCCCACCCAACCACCAGCAAGCTTGCTGACCCCACCCGGGCCAGCCAACCCCAGGCCAGCTAACCCTCAATGACAGTCCCAGGGTGCTGGGCAGAACCGTGTCCGGCCACCATAATGGTGAACATGTTCCCGACATCTGATCCCCTTGTGACCGTGGCCCACCTGCGCTCGCTGGCCCAACTGGGCGGGCCCGGGCCAGAATCCGTCCGTGTCCGGCTCCTCGACGTGCGCTGGGAGCTGGGCCGCGACGACTGCTACCGGCAGTACCGCGACGGCCACATCCCGGGGGCGGTCTTCGCCAACCTGGACCATGACCTGGCGGCGGCGCCCAGCCCCGCGGCGGGCCGCCATCCGCTGCCGTCACTGGAGGCACTGCAGGACGCCGCTCGGCGGTGGGGCATCAACCAAGGCGAAGCCGTGGTGGCCTATGACGCGGTGGGCAACCTGGCCGCGGCCCGCCTGTGGTGGGTGCTGCGGGACGCCGGTTTCACCGACGTCCACCTGCTCGATGGCGCCCTGGCGGCCTGGCAGGCGGCCGGCTACCCGCTGCAACGCGGCGCGGTCGATGTGCCGCCCGGTAACGCCGTGCTGGGGCCACAAGGCCAGATGCCGCAGATCGGCCTGGAACAGGCCGCCGGTTTTGCCGCCGCCGGCGGGCTGCTACTGGACGCCCGGGCGCCGGAACGCTTCCGGGGTGACAGCGAGCCGGTCGATCCGCGGGCCGGCCACATTCCGGGGGCGAAATCGGCTCCCACCGGCGAAAACCTGACGGCGGACGGCCACTTCCGGCCCGCCGCCGCGCTGCGGGCCCGGTTCGAGGCACTAGGAGCGGCCCCGGGCCGGCCCATCGCCTCCTATTGCGGATCCGGCGTGACCGCCGCCCACCAGGTCTTTGCCCTTGAGTTGGCCGGTTTCCAGGCCGCCTTGTACCCCGGCTCCTGGTCACAGTGGGCCGCCAGCGACCGGCCCGCGGCCACCGGCGATTGAGCTAGTCTTGGTCTTGATGAGCAAGCCCTTGGGCATTGACGACTTCGCGGCTGCGGCTGACCAGGCGCGGATTTCCCACCTGGCCGGTACCGCCACTGTGCTCGGACGCTTCACCTTCCCAGCGGAACTGGGGGTTGGGGCGGTCGCCCAGGCCCGGGAAGGCACCCATGCCATCCACACCCGGCTGCTGGGGCAGTGCTACATCGCACACGGCGCTGACACCGGCCCAGAAGCTTTGCCGGTGGACCGGATGGCCCTGACGGCCACCGCCCTTGAAATGTTCCAAGACGGCGTACTGGTGCATGACGACTTGATGGACCGCTCCGACACCAGGCGGGGGCGGGCATCGCTCCACCGCTACTTCGCCAACATGCACGAGGCCCGCGAATGGCTGGGCGATGGCAGCACAATGGCCCTAGCGGTGGCGCTCCTGGTGGGCGACTCGATGGTGATGATGGCAGGCAACGTCATCCGCAAGGCCCTGCTCGGCGTCAACGCCGAACGCGCCGAGTACATGACGGATTTGTACTACCTGACCCTGATTGAACAACTCGCGGGCCAGGCCATGGACACGGTTTACCCGTACCTGCCGGAACTGGATGACCCGGAGAGGATCATCGAATCGGCCATGGAAACCATCCAGGCCAAGACGGCCCGCTACATGACCGGCACGCCCTTCGCTCTGGGCGCCGCCGGCGCCGGGGCGGACCAGGCCGAATGCAACATCATGATGGAGTATGGCCTCAAACTGGGCACGGCCTTCCAACTCAAGGATGACCTGTTGGGCGTCACCGGCGACACCGCGGTGACCGGCAAGCCGGTAGGCCAGGACCTGGTCGACGCCAAACGCACCGTACTGGTTGGCCTGACCCTGCGGCGGCTGGACCCGGCCGAGCGCCGCGCCTTCGCCAAGGCTCTGCTGCGGGGCAACACCCCGCCGGTCCAGGCCAGGGTGGCCCACCTGCAGGGCATCATCCGGGATTCCGGCGCCCAGGAAGAACTCGAAGGCCTGATCGAATCCACTCTGTGGGAAGCCAGGCAGGCGCTGGAGCGCTCCAGTCTGGATGAAGCCGGCAAGGTGATGATGCGGGATTGCGCCCGCTGGCTGATGAACCAGACGGTTACCTGAGCCGCGCCGCCGCAGAGCCGAATCCCATGAGGCCCGTCCCGCCGCTGGCCGTAGAGGCGGCCACCAGCCCTTAAGCGACCGGGTGCCGCGGTCCTGCCAGGACCGCGGCACCCGCGGATTTGTTCTAAGCACCCGCACCAGGCGGTTGGCCGGTTTACCAGCCCGCGCCAATCTGGATGGGGGTGTTGAACGACCCACCACCGCGGCCCGAGTAGAACAGCAGGCGGCGGTCTGGCGTCAGGCCCACGATGTCGCCCTTCTTGTCACCGTTCAGGTCTGCACCGGCCACCAGTTGGATGCCGGTGTTCCAGCCGTGGCCCACTTCGGTGGCGCCGCCGAACTTGCCGCCACCCTTGCCCAGGTAGGCCAGCAGTTTGCCGGTCGAGGTGATGGCCAGGATGTCGGCCTTGCCGTCGGCGTTCAGGTCGCCGGCGCCGTAGCAGTCGATGCCGATCCAGCCCTTGCCGGACATGATTCGGGTCGACTGGAAATTGCCTTTGGGGCCGGTGCCAGGATAGGTCCACAGGTAGCCCGAAGAATCGATCGCCAACAGGTCGGGGTAGGTGTCGCCCGTGACATCGCCGGCCGGGATGATGCGGTAGCTGCTCCAGCCTTTGCCGATCTGCACGCCGGCCGCGATCTGGCCGCCGCCCTTGCCGTTGTAGCGGAACAGGCGGCCATCTGTGGTGACGCCGAACAGGTCGGCCTGGCCGTCCCGGTTCCAGTCACCTGGTCCATAGATCGACATCGCGCCAAAGCCCTTGCCAACCTTGAAGTTGGGGCCCAGCTTGTTGGTCCGGAACGGGTACAGGGCCAGCGCGCCATTGAGGTCAATCGCCAGGACTTCACCCTTGCCGTCGCCGGTCATGTCCGGCGTCAGGGTCAGCCGGACAAACGGCGTGACGGGCCGGAAGGGCGACCACCAGAACAGGTCGGTGGGGCCCTCGCCCAGGTACTCGCCCAAGTCGGCCGTGACCCAAAGGAAGTTGCAGGTGCGGGAAGACGAGGCCGAGCAGGCGGCCGTCTTGACCACCACGCCCACACCCAAGTGCGTAAAGTCGCTGCTCCGCAGCGCACTCTTGGATGAAGAAGAACCCAGCCAGGTATTGATCACATCCTGCGGGGTATAGAAGGTCTTGGCCGTGTCGGCGTAGCCAACCACAACCAATTCCGCGCCATCGACCAGGCCCGATTGCGGGATTTGGCTACCGAAGTTCGGGTTGATGGCGCTGACCGTGCTGGTGATGTTGGCCCGGGACTGGGACCAATTGCGGGCCACGGTGGAAATGGCAACCGAAACCGACAGCGGCGTGAAGCCGGCGGCGGCCCGGTCCTCGTTAATCAAGGTGGCGATTTGTCGTTCCCAATCGGCCGCGGGCAGCAAGGCAGCCTGGGCCGGCTGGGCAGTTTGGGGGGCTCCCGCGACCAGCAAGCCGGCCAGCGCAACAGCGGCGGAGACACCCAGGGTGAGCAGTTTGCGCATGTGTTGATTCCTCTCAAAGGGGGCGGTGCCTGCGCTGATCAGTTGCGAGTCTGGGGACCGTGGGGGCGCAAGCTCTGTCGCCCAAGACACTACCAGCGCGCGCTTCTGGCCGGGCTCCAACCAACGAAGTACTACTCACCCGAATCTGGGCGACCTGGTTGATGTTGGTGAGCCGGCGGCAAGGCCGGTGTGGCGCGGCGGGCGGGGCCCAGTGATCCCAAAGTGTTCCCAAGGTGGTCTCAAGACGGCCCCAAAGTGTCTGCTTCGACCCTCAGGCCATGGCAAAGGGCCCCCGCCCAGGAACGTTTTCCCAGGTCAGAGGCCCTTTTTTGCTCCCGCCACTGGACTCGAACCAGTAACCCTCTGATTAACAGTCAGATGCTCTGCCGATTGAGCTAGGCGGGAATGGCGGCCGGAGCCGCCAAGCAAGATACGTTACCACACGGCCGTTGGGACCGGCCTGGGATCAGGCTGGCAAGCCCACCGCTTCGCGCAGGCGGTCCGCGGCCACGGCAATCTCAGCCTGCACAGCGCCGGCCGCGGCGGCGGCTCGCTTTGGGGTGATGACCTGCACAAACGGGTCGCCTTGGGCCGGCCGGCGCAGCGCCACACGGATCGGGCCGCCGTCCACCGGCACGTACTCCACCGCCAGTACAGAGGCCTTGACCCGCTCGTTGATGACCTGGATTAGCCGCTTGTCCTTGGGGCCCAACGAGAACCGCTCCGCCGGTTGGTCCTGGTCCACCGGGTAGACCGTCATCAGCGCGGTGTCGCGGTCCAGGGTGACGCGCTCAATCTCGGTCCAGGGCCGCAACCGGGCGCCGCCCGGCCCATGCGTGGCCAGGCCGGCCCAGACGGCCATTAGCCAGGTGTTGGTGGCCTCCAGGTGAGCGCAGCCCAGAATGCGGCTGCCCGGCGCCAGCCCCAGGCCGGTCACCACGTGGACCGGTGGAGCATCGTGCCGCACAAAGGCCATACCGCGAGTTTAGTGCTCGATGCGGCTAACCTGGAGGTATGGCCCAGGTGGATTTACTGGGCCACCAGGGCCAGTAGCTCAGCCGGTCAGAGCAGCGGACTCATAATCCGCCGGTCGCGGGTTCAAGCCCCGCCTGGCCCACCGAACCCGGCCGGCCCCATCCGGCGGCCCGTCAGGTGGTGCCGCGCACGACGGCGGCCACCGCCTGGAAGGTCGGG
>JAISTN010000018.1 GCA_031272565.1 Bifidobacteriaceae bacterium | reverse complement strand
CTGGCTGAAGCCGGCGTCGACATATCGCTGCAGGGCGGCCCGGTGCAGGTCCGGATCGGCCGACACCACCATGCGGCCCTCGAAGTCCTCTGGCCGGACCAGCCGGGCCATCTGGGCAAAATCGTGCGGCGAGCGGATGTCGCCTTTGGGGAAGCGCATGCCGCCGTTGGGCCACTGGTCGATGGCGTTGGCCATGGCTGCCTCATCGGTGGGGGCCCAGGACAGGTGGACCTGGATGGCGCGGTCCAAGGTGGCCGGGTCTTTGCCCGCTTCGCGGGCACCGGCCTCGAAGTTCTGGATCACGTGGGCCAGCTTTTCCAGCGGCGCACCGACCGTAATCAGCCCGTCAACGGCCCGGCCGGCCCGCTTGGCCGTGACTGGGCCGGCCGTGGCCACCATGATCTTGGGGGCCTGGGCGGGCATGGTCCACAGCCGGGTCGCTTCGAGCTGGAAAAACTGCCCCTGGAACTTAACGTCTTTGCCGGCTAGTGAGCCGGCAAAGAGCTTCTTGATCAGGTCGATGGCCTCAAACAGGCGGTTGATCCGGGCCGGGGCCTCCGGCCAGTAGCCGCCCACAATGTGTTCGTTCAGGGCCTCGCCGCTGCCCAGGCCCAACCAGTGGCGGCCCGGATACATGGCCGCCAACGTGGCGGAGGCCTGGGCTACCACCGCCGGGTGGAAGCGGAAAGACGGGCAGGTCACGCCGGTGGCCAGGTCGCCTTTGGTCCGTTCGCCCAGGGCCGCCAGGACGTTCCAGACAAAGGCGGATTGGCCCTGCTGGGGAACCCACGGCTGGAAGTGGTCCGCCGCCATCACGCCGGTGAAGCCGTTGGCCTCCGCCAGGTGGGCGTGCTGCAGGATTTCTGTGGGGTGGAACTGTTCCAGGGCGGCGGCTAGGCCAACGGTGACGGGCATGGGGCTAGCCTAGTGGGTGTGATCCGGCCCCTGCCTTGGGCCGGTTGGTCGCGCCCTGGTCATTTGGGCGGCGCTTCTCCTGTTACTTCTGACGTGTCATCTGGGCTGCGTCTGGCTGTTGGCCGGCCGGGCGGCCCGCACCGCTGACGAAAGGACTGCCATGCGTGCGCTGCTGCGGCGCTTCCTGCTCGTTGCTTTGAGCATGCTCGCCCTGGTGTGGCTGAGCATGCTCGCTGGCTGCGAGCATCGGGGCGAGGCTACGGGCGGCCAGGGCACGGGCAGCAGCGTGGCGACCGGCAGCACGGCGATGGCCGATGGCGCCGGGGCAACTGACAGCCCGGCGACTACTGACGGCCCGGCCAGCATCAGCCCCAGCACCCGGGCACCAATCGACAACTGCGGTTTCACGGTCGAACTGGGCGAGGTCCCGCAGCGTATCGTGACGGTCAAGTCCTCGCCGCTGGAACTGCTGCTCGCCCTGGGCCTGGGGGAGCGGGTGGTGGGGGCGGCCTACCTGGACGGCCCGTTGCCGGATTGGCTGGCGGCGGCCCCGGGGGCGGCCGTCACGGAGCGGCCCCTGGCCGAGAAGGTCCCGTCACTGGAAGCCGTGCTGGCTCTGACACCGGACATGGTCTTTGCGGGCTGGGAATCCAACGTGGGCGCCAGCGGCATTGCGGACCGCGCCCGCCTGGCGGAACTGGGCGTGCGGACCTATGTGGCGCCGGCCGCCTGCCAAGAGCCGGCCTACCAGCCGAACCCGCTGACGTTCGAATCGGTCATGGACGGCATCCGGCAGGCCGGGCAAGTCTTCGGGGCCGAGGCGGCGGCCGAATCCCTGGTCAGCCAGCAGCAGGCGCTCTACGCCACGGTCCAACCGGTAGGCGGCGGGCGCACCGCCCTGTGGTGGAGTTCGGCCACGGATACGCCCTATGTGGGGGCCGGCATCGGCGCGCCGGCCTTGATCATGCAGGCCGTGGGGTTGACCAACGTAGCGGGGGACGTGGCCGAAACCTGGACCTCCTATTCGTGGGAGGCGGTGGCCGCGGCCGATCCAGACGTGCTGGTGCTGGTCGACTCGACCTGGAACACGGCCCAGCACAAGATCGACTTCCTGGAGTCCTCGCCGCTGACCCGCTCGTTGACCGCCGTCCAGGAGCGGCGTTACTTAACGGTGCCGTTTGCCGCCACCGAGGCTGGCGTGCGCACGGTTCACGCGATGGTGGACCTGGCCACGCAGTTGGAGTCCCTGGATGGCTAGGGCTAGCCGAGCACCCGCTGCCGCCCGGCCAACCGACACCGCGCAGCCGGTTGAGACCAGCCGGGTGCCCACTGCCGCCCACCTGCCCGATGCCGCCCGCCAAGTCGGCCCCGCCCGGCCAGCCGGGATCGCCCGCCAACCAACCACTGTCCGGGTGGTCTGGCTGGCCACCGGCCTGGGCGTGGCGCTGCGGGCCGCCGCCTTCGCAGCGGTCTGCCTGGGGCGGGCCGGCCTGTCGCTGGGCGAAGTCTGGGCGGCGCTGACGCACCCAAGATGGGCGGGCGAGATCGGCGGCCGGGACAGCGGCACAGGTACCGGCACCGAACCTGGCCAGGTCACCCAAGCCGTCCACGCCATCGTCTGGCAGATCAGGCTGCCGCGTGTGCTGACGGCGGCCGCGGTGGGGGCGGGTCTGGCGCTGAGCGGTGCCGTCATGCAGGCGTTGACGCGCAACCCGCTGGCGGACCCCTACCTGCTGGGCGTCTCATCCGGCGCCTCACTGGGCGCGGTCCTGGTGCTGCTGGCCGGACTCACGGTGCTGTTGCCGGTGGCGGCCTTCGCCGGGGCGCTGGGGGCCATGCTGTTGGCGCTGGCCCTGGCCGGCGCGGTCGGCTCGCTAACGCCGGGGCGGACCATCCTGGCCGGCTTGGCGGTCTCCCAGGCCTGCGCCGCGGCGGTCTCGCTGGTGATCTTCACCACCGCCCGGGGGGACGCCTTCCGTGAGGTGCTGGCCTGGCTGATGGGCTCGCTCGCGGGGGCCACCTGGACCTCGGTCTGGGTCACGGCGGGCGCGCTGGTGCTGCTGGGTCCGTGGCTGATCCGGTTGGGGGGCACGCTGGACGCCTTCGCCTTTGGCGACCAGACGGCGGCGGCCCTGGGCGTCCGGGTGGGCCGGACAAGGCGCTGGACCATGGTGGCGGTGGCGGTGCTGACCGGAGCCATGGTGTCGCAGTCCGGCTCAATCGGCTTCGTTGGCCTGGTGGTACCGCACATCGTCCGGCTGGGGGTGGGCGCGCTGAACCGGCGCCTGCTGGCGCTCACCGGGTTGATGGGGGCGCTCTTCTTGCTGGTGGCGGACACGTTGGCGCGGTTGGTGATCGCGCCGGGCGAACTGCCGGTGGGGGTGGTGACGGCCGCCGTGGGCGCGCCGGTGTTCGCGGTGGTGCTGCTGCGGCTGGGCCGCCCAGCCAGGCAAGGCGGGGCGCTATGACTGGGGGGGCCCTGGTGGTGGAAGGGCTGACCTGGCGGGCCGGGGGCCGGGTGGTGGTTGCCGGCGTCACGTTCGAGGCCGCCGCGGGGCAGGTCACGGTGCTGATGGGACCCAACGGCGCGGGCAAGACAACCGTTCTGCGGGGTCTGTTGGGTCTGCTGCCGGGCGCCACCGGGACAGCGCAACTGGACGGAGCCGACTTGTGGGCCATGGCTCCCCGCCAACGGGCCGCCCGGGTCTCGCTGGTCGCGGCGGAGGGACTGCCGGCCCACGGCTTGACGGTGCACGATGTCGCCTTGTTGGGCCGCCACCCCCGGCTGGGGTTGTTCGGCACGCCGGGGCCGCAGGACCTGGCGGCGGTGGCGGACGCACTGGCGGCGGCTGGGGTGACCGGCCTGGCGGAGCGGGACTTCCGGACCTTGTCCGATGGCGAACGCCAACGGGTCAGGCTGGCCCGGGCGTTGGCGGTGGAGCCGGCAGCACTGGTGCTGGACGAACCGGAGGCTCACCTTGACCTGGCGGCCCGGGCCGGGTTGGCGCGGCTGCTGCGGGCGTTGGCGGACCAGGGCCTGTTGGTGTTGGCCGCGGTCCATGACTTGACCTGGGCGGCCGGCCTGGCCGACCGGGTGGTGGTTCTGGGGCCGGGGGGCCAGGTGGCGGCCCAGGGCGCGCCATCGGACGTGTTGACACCCGCCGTGGTGGAGCGGGTCTTCGGGGTGCCGTGCCGGGTGCTGGCCGATCCGCAGACCGGCGCCCCGGTGTTCGCCTTTGGCGGCTGACCCGCCAAGCTGACCTGCCGGGTGCCGGGCGGGCCCGGGCGGCATCGGCGGCCGTTTGGTACCCCAATAGCTCTCAAGTGCTGGGACCGGGGGGCCGGTTGGCCCCCCGGCGGGCCGATAGGCTTAGACCCGGAAGCGCGGCGATGCGCTGAACAGCCAAGACAAGGGAAGGAACGGTCATGGGATTGGTTAGGGCCATCACAGGGGCCATTGGCGGCACACTAGGCGATCAGTGGCTGGACGCCATTGGCATGCCGGAAGACCTGATCAAGCAGGACACCCTACTGGTGCGGGGCGTGACTCTACGCCAGGATGAACGCAGCCAGAAC
>JAISTN010000418.1 GCA_031272565.1 Bifidobacteriaceae bacterium | reverse complement strand
CTCAACCAGAGCCAGCAGGCGGTCTGGATCAGCCGTCCAGCCAGAAGCGATGACGGCGCCACTGGCCACCACCAGCGCGAAGGGGCCGTCGGGAGTGTTGATGACGGTGCCATATGCCGGGATCATGACTCCAATTGTGCCGCTTCAACAGGCCTGATGCGAACCAATCAGCAATTCTTCACCGTTGGCCCCGCCAGCGCGGGCCGGGCCGCGAACCGGGCCGGGCCGTCAGTTGACGGCCAGGCCAACCACCCACACCAAGATGGGCGCCACCGCCAAGGCCGGCAGCAGGTTGCCAATCTGGATCCGCTTGATGCCGGCCAGCCTGATGCCCAAGCCCAGCAAAATGACACCGCCGGTGGCGGTCAACCCATCCACCTGCCCGGCGGACATGAAATTGCCCAGGAAGAAGCCCAACACCGTGAAGGCGCCCTGGTAGACCGCCAACGGAATGACCGACGCCATCACGCCGATCCCCAGCGAACTGGTAAAGGCAATGGCCGCGAAGCCGTCCATGACGGACTTGACAAACAGTTGCTCCGCGCCAGTGCCCAGGCCGTCGGAGAGCGACCCCAGGATCGACAACGGCCCCACACAGAAGATCAGCGTGGAACTGACCGCCGCCTCAATGAACCGGCCCTTGTCGGAGTTGCGGGCCACCTTGCCGCGCAGCCATTCGGCCGCCCCGTCCAGGCGCTGCTCCAGGCGGATCCAGGCGCCTATCAACGCCCCGATCAGCAGCGCGGCCAGTACCACCAGGACGGGTGCGTTCTCACTGACCTGTTCGCTCAGCGCCGGGCTGAAGCCTTGCGCGATGGCGCGCCCGCCCAGCACCAGCGAGAACAACCCCAGCACCTGGGTGATCAGGTCCCGCGTCTCCTGGCGGAAACGCTGGCCCAGCACCAGGCCAAGGCCGCAGCCAACCAGGACGGCGGCCACATTGACAACCGTGCCAATACCGACAAACACGAATAGCTAGTCTGTCACACCCGGCACCCGCCCCGCGGCCGGGTCAACGTTCCAGGCCGGCCACGCCCGGCCAAACGGGGAGGCGCCTGGCGCTGTTGCCTCAACCCGGATCCACCGATTCTCAGCTACCGAGCAGCCCCATCTGGGCCCGTTGACGGCGTTGGCGGCGCTCAGCAGGCCTCCAGCCTGCCATCGCGTCGCCACCTTGCCACCACACCCACCAGGTGGCTCACTGCGCCGATAATCGGTGGATCAGGGCTCAATCGCCGCAGGGGTTCTCGCCGTACTGTTCAATCGCCTCGGCTTCCAGCCTGGCCAACAACTCGTCACCCTCCTGGCTGGCCAAAGCAACCAGGGCGTTCAACCGGTCCACCTCAGCCATGTCCAGATCGTCCAATGGCTCGTCTGCTTGGCCATCGAAACCCGGGTAGTCGAAACCAACCGAGGCCGGCGGTGTCAGGCCGTCAAGGGACAAGCTCAAGCCCTCATCGTCACACTCCATGGCCGCCGCCAGCCGGGCCGCCCACATCGCCCGGACATCATCCTCGTTGTACAACGGACAAACTTCAATCAAGGCCAGCAACTGGTCCGCCGTGATGTCGGCAGGCAACAAGACCATTGGCGCCTTGCCTGCCAGCGGGTCGTACGGCCCCGTATCTGCCACATGCGGGAAGCCGTGGTCGCGGGCACAGGCAGCCCAGTCGTTTGAGACCTCGACCATCCGGCGGTACCAGGCGTCCACGTCCGGATCTGACGCTTCGCCACTGAATTCCGGTTCGGTGTAACCACTGGATTCAAAGCACTCCTGGTACTTGGCCGAATAGTCCACACCGTTGACCGTCAGGTAGTAGCCCGTCTGGCCCGAAACCTGAAGGGCGTCGATCTGTTCGGTTGGCACCTCGCCCACGTAACCGAAGCCGCCACCGGGGCGGGACCACAAGATCGCTGCGCCCTCATCTTTGAAAGCGAAGGCACTCTGGCCGTCGGCCAGGTCCTGGAGGCTGACGGGGACTCCCGCCTGGTCCAGGCAGTTGTACAGGGCCTCCGCGCTGGCCCGTTGCTGCGCATGGCCGGTGGGGGTTGGGGAGGCGGACCCCTGACCCAAAGAGACGACATCGGCGGTATCACCACGCCCTGAGCAGGCCGCTGCCAGCAAGCCAAGAGTGAGTGCGGCCAGGCCAGCCGCCAGCCTAACCAAGGGTTTGCCCATGGCTCAGTCCTGCCAGGGCCCAAGCGTGCCGTGGGCGGTGCAGCCCTGCCCGGTGCCCGTCAGCAACGTGACAGCCTCAAAGGTGGCGCCGATTTCGATCCAGCCGTCCCGGCCCACCAGGCCGCCCGCGTCCGCCACAGTTTCCCCCAACTGTGCTCGCCAGCCGTCGCTGCCAAGGGACACCAGGTACTGCTCAACCTGGGCCGGGTCCAGGGCGCAATAAACAGCCGCCGTCTCCCAGCGGTCGGTTAGATCGGCCGAGCCGGCCGAACTCGCGGCCACCGCCTCCGCCTTGAGTTGGCTCTTGGTGGCGTCCAGGTCGGCCGGCGCGCCGCAGGTTTCAAGTACCTTGACCGCTTGCGCCAGTGTTGACCGGACCGCCGGCAACCCCCGGCCCGCCTGGTAGCGGGCCACGGCATCCTGCAGGACTTCAATGGCCGTGCCAGCGGCACAAGCGCTATCACCACCTTGGACCAGAGACCAGGCCAGGGTTGCCAAGGCCTCACCTTCATCGGCTGCGCCGCTGTCAATGCCGGCGGCCACCGCCTCGGCCAGCCGGGCAGTTTGGTCGCTCCAAACCAAGCCAAGACCAGCAGCCGCCGCCAGTTGGTCAAGTTCCAATGACAAGTCACCTGGGCTGAACGAATCTGGCCCGTCCGCGAGCCTCGCTACCGCCAGGGCTTGGGCCAGCTCAGGGCCGCTCAGCCACATCCCCAGCGGCTGCCCGCCCGCGTCCACCACCCGCTGCAGGTAGGCGACATCGCCCTGGCTCAAAGGGAAAGCCACGCCCAGTTCACGGGCCACCACACCCAGATCACTCTCCAAGGCCAAACCGTCCCACCCGGCGGCACCCGCTTGCAGCAGGTCAACCTCGTCCTGGACTAACTGCACCACCCGTTGCCGCAGTTCGGCGTCGTCCGGCCAGTGGACCTGAACCGCCTCCCACAGCATCCTGGTGAGGCCGGTGGCGTCACCGGCCAGGCCGGTACCTTGGGTGACATCGGCCTCAAGGGTGGCCGCGACTAGCTCCCAACCTTCACGTAACTGGTCAGCCTCACAACCTAGGTCGACCCCGCGCAAGGCCAAACCGGCGGCAAAGAAACTCGCCAGATCATCACCCGGCGTGCACGGGTCCAACCCGTCGGCACCAATGGCCGGGCGCACCACGGCCAGCAAGTTGCCCTCGATCCCAAGGTTGTCCACCAACCTTTGGTAGACCAACGCGTCGATGGTGTCTGGTTGTCGCCCAGTGGTGTCGGCCGTGATCGCCTGGTCACGGCCCACCGCGTTGTACATGGCTTCACGGTCACTTGGAGTCAAGAACGCTGTGAACCCATCAGCCTCGGAGATCATTTCCGCCGTGTACAACACCGGAATTGGGCTGGCCTCCAGCCCTGCTTGGCTGGCCGCGGCCCGGCGCAGCCGGTCCACGCCAACCGTCCACGTGGCCTGCCCCACCAGTTCTTCACCTTGCGGCCCCAAAGTCACCAAGGCCATGGCCGTCCGGTACGGATCGTTGACCTCCACCGCCGGGCTCCACAAGACGGCCG
>JAISTN010000416.1 GCA_031272565.1 Bifidobacteriaceae bacterium | reverse complement strand
GTGCCGTGTTCAGCCGTCTCGCTCAGTCGGTCACGCGCCACCCCCTGATAGTGATTGGCGCTTGGGCCGTCCTCACCGCCCTGGGCTTCCTGCTGGCCACCGTGGGCGTCACCGGCGAGGGCCTGTTCGACCGGGTCACCTCCGGCGCCCCCCGGGCCATCGGCTCCGAGTCCTACCAAGCCGATCAACTCATCACCGACGGCCAAACCTATTCGCAGCGCATCACCCTGGCCGTCGACGGCCTCGACTTGAACGATGAGGCGGCGGTCAACGCCGCCGCCACCGCCCTGGCACCGGTCCGCTCCGACCTGGCCCGGCTCAAGGGCCTGGCCACCAACGATGCCGGCGTACCCATGATCCTGGACCCCATCAACCCGGCCTGGTGCGGCGACCCGACATCGGCCACACCGGTGTTGTGCGCCCTGGCTATGCCCCAGTTGCAGGGCCTGCGGGCGGCCGATGCCAACGGCTTCGTCATGACGGTCGACATCGCCAAGGGCCTGACGTCCGATGACGAGGCGGCCACCGCGGCGGCCGTCACCGAGCGTCTGCACCAGGCCGCCCAGGAGCTACCTGAGGCCCTACCCGGCACCAGCGCCGCCGTGGGCGGCGAGAGCCTGATCCTGAACGAACTGATCGGCCAGATGAAAGAAGACCTGGAGCTGGGCGAACTGATCGCCTTCCCCATCGCCCTGATCGTCATGATCCTGGTCTTCGCCGGCTTCCTGGCCGCCGCCATGCCGATTGTGGGCGCCCTGGCCTCGATCGGCACCGCCATGGGCCTGCTGTTCGGCTTCACCTACGCCTTCGACGTCCACACCGCGGTCATCAACGTGGTGACGGTGGTGGGCCTGGGCTTGTCGATCGACTACGGGCTGTTGATGGTGTCGCGTTTCCGGGAAGAACTGCGCCGCCAGGGCGCCATGCGTTCCGCCCGTGTCCGCCTGCGGGCGGAAGGCGGCCGGGCCTCCCGCTCCACGCCGGCCGCCAAGGCCCTGGCCGTCACCATCAAGACGGCCGGGCGGACCATCTTCTTTTCCGCCTTGACCATCGCCGTGGCGGTCTCCGGCCTGATGGCCTTCCGGCCGGACCTGCTGCGGATCTTCGGCTTCGGCGGCCTGATGGTGGTGTTACTGGCCCTGCTGACGGCCACCACCCTGGTGCCAGCCCTGCTGGCGCTGTTCGGCGAGCACCTGACCAACCCGTCGTTGTTGACCCGGATCCCGGGAATGCACCAGGTCTACAGCCGGATCTCCGACGTTTCGGCCGACGAGGGCGTCTTCTCCAAACTGGCCGCCAAGGTGCAGCGCCGCCCGTGGCACGTCATGGCCGGGGTGATCGTGGTGCTGGCCTGCCTGGCCGCGCCCATGTTCCACCTTGAAATCCGCAACTCGACCACCGAACTGCTGACCGAGGGTTCCGAACAGCGGGCCTTCATGGAGTTGATGGAGCAGCAGTACCCGCAGTACTCCCCCGCCGCCATCACCGTTATCACCGCCAGCGAGGCTGAGTCCTCTGAAGCTCTGGTGCAGGCCACCGAGGCTTGGGCGACATCGGACCTGGCCACCGTGGAGCAGACCCGCCTGATCCCGCTGGGCACCGACGGCGCCTACACCGTAGCCCAGGCCGGCTACGCCGAAATTGCCCTGGAAGTGCTGGCAGATGACCCAGAAGGCCAGGTGGCGCGGGACGCGGTCCGGGCCATCCGCGACCTGACGCCCGATGGCCTGACCGTCTGGGTGACCGGCCCGGCCGCCCGCCTGGTCGACTTCCAGCGCGAACTGGTGACCGGTGGCCCGCTCTGCCTGTTGGTGGTGGTACTGGCGGCCTTTGTCTTGCTGTTCTTGATGACCGGTTCGCTCATGATCCCCTTAAAGGCGTTGGTGACCAACGTGCTGTCACTGTCAGCCACCCTGGGCGTCATCACCTGGGTCTTCCAGGACGGCAACTTGGCCGGGCTGCTCAACTTCTCACCCATGGCCGGCATCGAGAGCTACATCGTGGTGCTGTTGCTGGTGTTCGGCTTTGGCCTGGCCATGGACTATGAGGTCTTCTTGATCTCCCGCATCAAGGAATCCTGGGACGCCACCGGCGACGCCGATCTGTCGGTCCGCGCCGGCCTGCAGCATTCCGGCCGCATCATCACCTCCGCCGCGCTGATCATCGTCATGGTGTTCATCGGCTTTGGCGCCGGCCAGTTAATCATCATCAAGGAGCTTGGCCTGGGGCTGGCCATCGCCGTCACCATCGACGCCACCTTGGTCCGGATGCTGCTGGTGCCGGCCACCATGACCATCCTGGGCCGCTGGAACTGGTGGGCGCCGGCACCGCTGCGCAAGGTCCACCTGTTCGCGGGCCTGCACCACTGACGCCGCCGGCCGCGGCGCAGACTAGCCGGCCGGTTCGGTGGGCGGCTCGGGTGAGACCCCGGCCGCTTCATCGCCC
The DNA here is from genome assembly GCA_031272565.1 of Bifidobacteriaceae bacterium. Classification (GTDB taxonomy): domain Bacteria; phylum Actinomycetota; class Actinomycetes; order Actinomycetales; family WQXJ01; genus JAISSX01. Next base: position 70 of record JAISTN010000416.1, on the reverse strand, counting down.
GCCGCCACGGCCTGCTCCAGCATGGCCGCCAGGGCCCGCAGTTGGGCGGCCGCCGCCGCCGGGCCGGTCA
>JAISTN010000380.1 GCA_031272565.1 Bifidobacteriaceae bacterium | reverse complement strand
AGTCGCCGTAGAGGAGATCCAGAATCTCGCAGTCCAGCACGTCGCCGTAGGTGGGCAGCACGGTGGACAGGTCGCACTTGACGAAGGCGGCCATGTCGGCCTGACCCGGCGCCAGGTGGACCAGCGCCACCTGGTTGTCCAGCGCCGCCAGCAGGCCCTCCAGGGCGAAGTTGGGGCTGGCCGCCTTGGCGGCCGTTTCGAAGCGGCGCCGGTTGGCGCGCCGGCGCAGCGCCGCCACGATCTGCGCCAGCCCCACCACCAAGGCCACCGCCAGGCCGCCACAGATGGCCGCGCCCAGCCAGCACAGGACCGGTGACAGCCCGCCGCCGGCCAGGGCCAGGGCGGCCAAGCCGGCGCAGCCGCCCAGGGTCAGCACCAGCAGGGCGGCGGCCGCCACCAACATGGCTTGGCTGAAGCCGCGTTGCGCTGGGTCCACGGCCATCCAGCGTCCACCCCGGTCACGGCCGCAGGCGGCCACCTTCTCGGTGAAATCCTCCAGTTTGAACTGGGACTGGCAGTACGGGCAGCCGGCCACCAGGGTCTCGGTGGGGCTGACCGCGCCGCAGTTGGGGCAGGTGTACAGGCCGTCGCCGCGGCCGGTACTGGCCAGGGCAAAGTGATGTGTGCCCTTCTGTTCGTGGACGGTCCGTTTACCCCCGGCGGTCAGCCACTCCTGACGCAGCTTGACCAGTTTGGCGAAGACAAACTCGTAGACAAACGGGCCGTCCTGGAACGCGATCATGGGCGGCGGGGGCTGGGTGCCGGCGGTTGAGTAGCGGGGCAAGAAGGCCGGGATCAGGCGCACGCCGCGCTGTTCCAACCGGCGTTTGGTCAGCAATAGGCGGTAGCGCATGAACTGCGTCAACCCGTGGGGCAGGGGCCCATCCTGGGCAAAGTAGTTGGTGTAGCTGGCGCAGAACTGGCCCACCAGGGCGTCGATGCGCGGGCGCCGGGCCGGTTCTACCGGCCGGCCGTCGCCGGTGCCGGGAGTTTGGAAGGCTGGGCCCGGCAGGGGGCCCGGCGGCTGGGCCATCACGCTTCCGGATTCTAGTGGCCGATGGCGCCGCCCAGGTGGCCGGGCCGGTGCCCGGTGGCGTGGCGGCCGTCCCGGGAGTTGGGCCGGGCGGGCGCCATCGGGCACCACTACCGGGTCAGTCCTGCGCGAAGGTGACGATGGAGCCGGAGTTGTCGATGACGGCAAACTCGTCGGCGCCGTAGAACGTCTTGTGCAGTTCGGCCGCGAATGGGACCTTGCCCTTGAGTTCCGCGGCCAGCGCGGCGGCATCGTCTACCTTGATGAAGAGTGTGATGCTGGGGCCGGTGGCGCCGGCCAAGGCCGGGTATTCGTCGACCAGACAGGCGCGTTCCTGGAACATGACCATGGCGTCCCCTTGGGCGCAGATGGCGAACTGCAGTTGGCCGGTGTCGGCATTGGGCACGGAGGCGATCTCGGCGAAGCCAAGCTGGGCGTAGAACGCCAGGGAGTCCTCGACGCTGTTGACCATCAGGTTGGGGGTGATGGAGCGGATCATGATGAGTCCTTTCGGGGCTGTGAAGTTGCTGTACTGCTTGGCTTCCAGCCTGCCGCCAGGGCTGTAGTAGCGATTGTATTAATCGGTCAAGCTTCGGGGCTGAGGAAGCCCGTGGCGGTCATGCGACGCAGTAGTTCGAGCGGCGAGACGCCGGTGTAGCGCTTGATCTGGTGCACAAAGTGGGCTTGGTCGAAGAAGCCTGCCTCGGCCGCCAGTTCGGCCAGGGTATTGGTGGGATCGTCCGCCAGGAGGCGCAGGGCGCGGTGCAGCCGGACAATGTTGAGGAAGACCCTGGGGCTGACGCCAATCTCATCCAGGAACCGGCGTGATACCTGGCGCACGCCGTAGCCCAGGTGGCTGGCTATGTCGTCCACGCGCGTGAGTGTGCCGTCATAGATGCCTGGCAGGGCTCGCATCAAGGGGGAGGGCGTGAAGCCGGCGCCTTTGGCGGCGAGGTAGGCGGCCAGCGTCTGGGTCTTGATTGGGGTTGGAGTGGCCGGGTCGAACACCGGCGCCAGTGTGGCGTGTGGTTCCAAATCCGCGAAGGGGATGGTCGTGTCCATCACCTGGCTGGCTGGCAGCCCGTAGAGCCCGTGAAACACGCCCGGGCGCATCCGCACGCCGGTTTGGGCTGCCGGGCCGGTCATTTCGAAGTCCTCGGTGGCCTTGGAAAAGGCCGCGAAGTCCGCCGTGCCGGCGGTCAAGTCGCAGACCAGGTCGACGCAGCCATCGGGCAGGATCTTGTTGATCACCGGCCCGCCCGTGTCGCCCACTTTGATGTCCCAGACGCAGAACGCCAGGTCGTCCAGCCCCGGGGGGTGGAACTCACGGTACGTGGACTGGCTGGCAAAGCTCTCGCCAATCAACTCGGGTAGCTGAACCGGGACAAAGCTCACCCGCCCCAGGCTAGCGGCTGGGGGGAGTCTGGGGGAGTGGCGGTGCCTGATGGCGTGGCTGCCGTCCAGTTGGCCGGCAGGGCCGGGCGCCATCGGGCACCGGCAGGTCTTGGTGGCAGGGGCGGCGGGTGGCCGATGGCAGCTTCGGAGCCGGGGGGCGACCAGCGGGTCGCACCGCCCCGGCTGGGGCCGCGGTTGTGTTTAGTGGGTACGGCCTGCGGGGCCGGGACCGGGGCGGAACGGTGGCACGAAGTCGCCGGGTTGGCCGCCCTGGCCGTCTTGGCCGTCTGGGCCGGGTGCGCCGGGGGGGCAATGCGGGCCGCGGTGACCGTGGTGGTGGCCACGCGGACCTGGCCGGCCCGGGAAGCCCGGTTGGCCGGGGAAGCCTGAGTAGCCCGGGAAGCCGAAGCCTAGGCGCGGGTCTTCGGAGTCCAGGCCTTCGGGGCCGGGGCCGCCGTGACGGTGCGGGCCGTGGCCACGGGGACCTGGGCCGTGGTGGCGCCAGAACTCTGCCAACGCTTGGCGGCGCTCGTCGAAGTCCTCGCCGCCCAGTGCTTCTTCCAGGTGGGTGATCAGGCGGGCCAGGAGTTGCGACAAGGTGGCCACCTCGGCATCGTCCAGGATGTCCAGCAGATCTAGCTGGTCGTCGCTGTCGGCCGGTTGGTCCAGGCTGGTGGCCGCTGTTTGGCCGGCCTCGGTCAGCGTGATGGTGACCTGGCGGCGGTCGGTGGGGGAGGGCTGGCGGTCGATGAAGCCGCGTTGTTGGAGCTTGGCAACGACCTCGGCGACCGCCTGCTTGGACATACCCAGCAGGAAGACCAGGTCCTTCTGGGTGATCTGCGGGGTCAGCCGGAGCAGGGCGAGGACGCGGCCCTGGCCCTGGGTGGGGTCCGCCCAAGGGGCGCGGTCACGTGGGCCTTGCATGAGGTGGCGGCGCAGCAGGCCTTGTAGGTGCATCAACTGCGCCAGGACAGTTTGGCGATCGGGTGTGGTGGTCATGGTTGTTCCTTCCGGGAACTGAGCGAGTAATAGTCAGGTACCTGACGACCAGTCTGCACCAAGGCTGGGAGATTGTCAAGTACCTGACAAAGTCGTTGCTTGACCGGCGTTCAGTTTGGCCACTAGTGTTCACTGTATGAACACCCCCGGCCCAATCTGACCAGAAGTGCCCCCAGAGAGGAACTCTTGACCGCATCGTGAACGCTCTTCCAATGGGGCCGGGCGAAGCCGCCCGCCAAGCCATCCTTCAGACGCGGCTGGTCGCCATCCTGCGTCACGTGCCCACGCCGCTGGTGGGCGGCGTGGCCCAGGCGCTGGCCGCAGGCGGCGTGCGGGCCCTGGAAGTGACCTTCCCAAGCCCCCACGCCGATGCGGGCCGGGACACCGCGAGCGCCATCGGGCACCTGGTGCGGACGTTGCCCGGTGAGGTGGCCGTCGGTGCCGGTACGGTGCTGACTGTGGACCAGGTGGAGCAGGCCGCGCAGGCCGGGGCGAGCTTCATCGTTTCCCCCAACACCGACCAGCGGGTGATCGCCCGGGCCTCCGAGCTTGGCCTGGCGGCGCTGCCAGGGGCGGCCACGGCGACGGAATGCCTGGCCGCGCACGCGGCCGGTGCCAGCCTGGTGAAGCTGTTCCCGGCCGGTTCACTCGGTCTGGGCTACGTCAAGGATCTGCTCCAGCCCCTGGCGGGGTTGCCGCTGGTGGCCGTAGGGGGCGTCAACCTGGACAACGCACACCAGTTCATCCAGGCCGGCTGCGTGGCCGTGGGGGTGGGGGGATCACTGGTTGACCAGCGCCTGGTCCAGGCCCAGGAGTTCGGCCAATTGCGGGCCAATGCGGCCGAGTTCCTGCGCGTCGCCCAAGGACTGGGCGGTAAGTGAGCCGGGGCCGTGGTCTGACGCCGCGAGATCATGCTGTCGCCGGGGTGTCCGGGTGGCTGGCCGGGCGGGCCAATGGGTGGTAGGAGTGAGTCATGAGGATTACGGGCTACGAACTGTTCAAGGTGCCGCCGCGCTGGCTGTTCCTGGCCATCCACACGGACGAGGGGCTGACCGGTTGGGGCGAACCCGTTGCCGAGGGTCACGCCGAGACGGTGCAGACGGCCGTCGAGGCCATGATGGAGCCGCTGATGGGGGCCGATCCGCGGCTGATCGAAGACCATTGGCAGCGTGGTTTCCGGGCCGGGTTCTACCGCGGCGGTCCGATCTTGTGTTCCGCCGCGGCGGGGATTGACCAGGCCCTGTGGGACATTGCCGGCAAGGCGGCCGGCCTGCCCGTGCACCAAATGCTGGGCGGTGCGGTACGCCAGCAGATCAGGGCCTACACCTGGGTGGGCGGAGATGATCCTGCCGAGTTGGCGGACGCCATCGGCCAACGGATCAGCCAAGGGGCCACCGCCGTCAAGATGAACCTGGCCGGCGCGCTTGACCCGCTGCCGTCCCAGGCCGCCTTGGAGGCAATGGCTGCCCGGGCCGCCGCGGCCCGTGAGGCGCTGGGGCCAGACCGGGACTTCGCAGTCGACTGCCACGGCCGGGTGACGCCGGCTGCGGCTCGCAACTGCGCCCGGGCGGTAGCGCCCTTCAGGCCGTTGTTTGTGGAAGAACCCGTCGCTCCAGAGTTCACCGCGCTGCTGGGCGACCTGGTGCGGGACATCCCGGTGCCGGTGGCGACAGGCGAGCGGCTCTATTCCAGGTGGGACTTCCGTTTGCCCTTGGAGGCTGGGGTCGCCGTGGTCCAGCCCGACTTGTCGCACGCGGGCGGGATTTCGGAATGCCACCGCATTGCATCGCTGGCCGAGACGTTTGGGGCGCTGGTTGCGCCCCATTGCCCCCTGGGGCCAATCGCGTTGGCGGCGTGTTTGCAGCTTGACGCGGTGACACCGAACTTCTTGATTCAGGAATGCAGCGTGGGCATCCACTACAACGTGGGCTGGGACCTGCTGGACTATGTGCTGGACAAGGCGGTGCTGGACATTTCCACGGGTTACTACCAAGTACCTGAGGGCCCGGGCCTGGGTATTGAGGTGGACCTGGCCGAGGTGCGGAAGGCGGCAGCCAAAGGGCACGCTTGGCGTACCCCGGTGTGGCGCCGGGCCGATGGCGCACTGACCGAATGGTGATCTGCTGTGGCTTGCCAGCCGCTTCGGCCGCGTGGCGGGGTGGCCGCGTGGCGGGGTGGCTGCGTGGCGGGGTGGCCGCCCTGGTCGTTCGGCCCGTGTCGATCACCAGATGAGCGGCCCCATACCGGTACTCCGGTGTGAACCTCCGCCGCTGCTTGTCCGGTCCAGCCATGAAACACAGCCTTGCCTCAAGAGCCACAGCCCTTGTCGAGTCCGCGTCCTGACAACGGGGTCAACTGCAGACGGATACTTCTTTGGTGCTGACGTGGATCTGATCCTGTCGCGGAATCAGACCCTCCACGAAACCGGTGTCAGTTCAGGTGGCCGTGCCGACGATCGGGTGCCCGTATTTGGCTCTCACCGGCCACCAACCTACGATGAACCGGCACCCACTGCG
>JAISTN010000276.1 GCA_031272565.1 Bifidobacteriaceae bacterium | reverse complement strand
GCACCTCGCGGCCCGGTGACAGGCGGAAATACCCTGGCGGCGGGACCTCCTCGAAGTCTTCCGCCTCAATGTACAGCCGGCCGGTGAACGGCACCGACCGGACGCCATCGGCCGGGTTTTCCGGGTTGTTGGCCACCTCGAACCAGTCGACCACGGGAGCGCCATCGGGCGCCAAGGGCCAGTTGTCGATCACCAACTCGATGGGCCGCAACACGGCCATGCGCCGCAGAGCTGTTCGGTTCAGCTCGTCCCGCACAAACCACTCCAACTCTTCGATGGCGTGGCGCGAGTTAGTTTTCGAGGTGCCAATCGAGCGGCAGAACTCGCGGATGGCGGCCGGCGGGTAGCCGCGCCGGCGCAGCCCGGACAGGGTCGGCATGCGCGGGTCGTCCCAGCCATCCACGTGGCCCTCACGCACCAACTGGGCCAGGCGGCGCTTCGACGTCACCGTGTGGGTCAACTCCAGGCGGGCAAACTCGTACTGGCGGGGCTGTTCGTACGGCAGGTCCAAGTGGTCCAGGTACCAGTCATACAACGGCCGGTGGTCCTCGAACTCCAACGTGCACATCGAATGGGTGACACCCTCCACCGCGTCAGACTGCCCGTGGGCCCAGTCATACATCGGGTAGATGCACCACTGGTCGCCGGTGCGGAAATGGTGGCCACGGCGGATGCGGTACATCACCGGGTCCCGCAACTGCATGTTGTCCGCCTGCATGTCGACCTTGGCGCGCAACACCCGCGAGCCGTCCGGGAACTCGCCGGCCCGCATGCGCCGGAACAGATCCAGGTTCTCCTCCACCGGGCGGCCCCGGTAAGGGCTCTCCGTGCCCGGCTGGCCAAACCCGCCGCGCTGTTCGGAGATCGTCTCCGCCGTCTGGTCATCGACGTAGGCCAGGCCCTTCAAGATCAGCGCCTCAGCCCACTCATACAACACCCCAAAGTAGTCCGAGGCGTGGAACACATGATCCGGCGTGAACCCCAGCCACGCGATGTCCTTCAGGATCGATTCAGCAAACTCGGCTTCTTCCGTGTCCGGGTTGGTGTCGTCGAACCGCACGTTGCAGGTGCCACCAAACTGCTGCGCGATGCCGAAGTCGTTGACTATCGCCTTGGCGTGGCCAATGTGCAGGTAGCCGTTCGGTTCCGGCGGGAACCGCGTCTGGACGCGCCCCTTGTAGGTGCCCTTCGCGTTGTCTTCCCGGACGACATCGGCGATGAAGTCGCCGGCCGCATATTTGGAGGCCTCAGTCACGGCCTACAAACTTACCAGGCGACGGTTAACCTTGGGTTGCCAACCGCCCGGCCAACGCCCGCAACCGCGCCAGGCAGCTCGCCTGCCCCAGCACGGCCATCGAATCGAACAGCGGCGGCGACACCTTCTGGCCGGCAATGGCCGTGCGGACGGCCCCGAAGGCCACCCGGGCCTTCAGTTCCAGGCCCTCCACCAGCCCGGCCCGCAGCGCCGCCTCCAAGGTTTCAGCCGTGAAGCTACCGGCTGGCACTTGGTGCACGATGTCGATGGCGGCGGCCAGCACCCTTGGGGCGTCAGCGTTCAACGTGGCTAGGGCGTCGTCCGCCACCACCAGGTCGGAATCGGCCGTGTAGAGGAAGGCCAGCTTGGGCAGGGCCTCGCTGAGCAGCGTCAGCCGCTCCTGGATCATGGGCGTAGCCCGCGTCAGCAAGTCCACCGCCGCCGGGTCCGGCGGACTTGGCCACTGGCCGGTTTCCACCAGGTGGGTGGTGATCCGCTGGGCCAGTTCGGCCGGCTCCAGGGAGCGGATGTAGTGGCCGTTCAGCCAGGTCAGCTTGTCCAGGTCAAAGATGGGCCCCACCGGGTTGATCTTGGCCCAGTCGAAGGCCGCCACGAAGTCCTCAAACGACGCCACCTCGTCGTCGCCGTGCACCGGCGGGTAGCCCATCAACTGCAGGAAGTTGCGCAAGGCCTCCGGCAGGTAGCCCTGTTCGCGGAACCAGGCCAAGCGGGCGGCCGGGTTCTTGCGCTTGGAAATCTTGGAACGGTCCTGGTTGCGCAGCAGCGGCATGTGGGCAAAGGCGGGCGGCTCCCAGCCCAGCCACTGGTACAGCAGGATGTGTTTGGGCGTGGAACTGATCCACTCTTCGCCGCGCACCACATGGGTGATGCCCATCAGATGATCGTCCACCACTACGGCCAGGTGGTAGGTGGGGAAGCCGTCCGCCTTCAAGATCACCTGGTCGTCCGGCGGGGGCGCGGTCAGTTGGCCGCGGATGACGTCCGGGAAGGTCAAGTCCAGGCCATCCGGAATCAGCATGCGCACCACCGGGCTGTCGGTGAACCCGGGTAGGGCGGCCCGCTCTTCGCGGGTCTTGCCGTAGCACAGCCGGTCGTAGCCCGTGTTGGAGGTCTTGGAGCGTTCCTGTTCTTCCCGCAGTGCCTGGAGCCGCTCCCGGGAGCACCAGCAGTAGTAGGCGTGGCCGTCCGCGATTAGTTGGTCGACGTAAGGCTGGTAGGTGTCCAGGCGCTCCGATTGGCGGTAGGGGCCGCAGGGTCCACCCACGTCCGGGCCCTCATCCCAGTCCAGTCCCAGCCAATGCAGGGTGTCAAAGATCTGGCGTTCCGAATCCGCCACGTAGCGGACCCGGTCGGTGTCCTCGATCCGCAGGATGAACTGGCCGCCGGTTTGGCGGGCGTAGGCCAAGTTGAACAGTGACATGTAGGCGGTGCCCACGTGTGGGTCACCGGTTGGCGAAGGCGCCACGCGCAGGCGCGCCGGTTTGAGGGCTGTTGTGGTCATGATGCCGTCAAGCCTAACTGGCCCGGCGGTGGTGGGTGAAGGGCCGCCGGTCGGCTAAAGACCAAGCCGGGCGGCGGCACTGGGCAGCCACCGAAAGCCGCCGTGGCGCGGTGGGGGAGTGCGGCCCCGGCCCCGCTAGGCTTCGGGGTGTGACCATGGCAATGGGTCCGGGCGGTGGCGGCGGCGGGCGCGGCGCCCGCGTTGGCGCCCGGGATGAAGAAGTCCAGCGCGCCATCAATGCCGCTTCGCCCCGCATCGAAGGCCTGGGCCGGCGGATCTTGGCCCTGTTCAAGCCCTACCGCTGGCCGATTGTCATCACGGTGGTGTTGGTGCTGGCCACGGCCGCCATTTCGGTTTGGCCGCCCCTGCTGACCCAGCGCATCTTTGACCAGGGCCTGTTCCCCAAGACGGGCGGGGTCAACCTGAACCGCCTGGTGACGCTGCTGGTCATCATGGTGGCGCTGCTGTTGGCCTCCAACCTGATCGGCATCTGCCAAACCTACCTGACATCAAAGGTGGGCAACCGGGTGATGGGTGACCTGCGGGTCAGCCTGTTCGACCACCTGCAGGGCATGGAACTGGCCTTCTTCACCCGCACCAAGACCGGCGTCATCCAATCCCGCCTGGCCAACGACGTGGGCGGCGTGGCCAACGTGCTGACCAACACGGTCAGTTCAGTGGTGGGCAACACCGTCACCGTGATTGCCAGTTTCATCACCATGGTGGTGCTCAGTTGGCAACTGACCGCCATCGCCCTGTGCCTGATGCCCATCTTGGTCATAGTGCAGCGCCGGGTAGGGCAAGTGCGGGCCCGGGTGGCTACCCAGACTCAAGAGTCCCTGTCGGAGATGACCGCCATCACCCAGGAATCCCTGGGGGTCAGCGGCATCCTGCTGGCTAAGTCGTTTGGCCGCCAACGCGACGAGGCCGCCAAGTACGCGGCGGAAAACAGCCGCCTGATCAGTCTGCAGGTCAAACAGCAGATGACCGGCCAGTGGTTCTTCGCCATGGTGCAGGTCTTCGTGTCCCTGCTGCCGGCCCTGATCTACCTGCTGTCCGGGCTGCTGATCGACCGCGGCAACACCAGCATCACGGCCGGCACTCTGGTGGCCTTCACCGCCGTCCAGTCCCGCCTGTTGATGCCCATGATGGGGCTGTTGCGCCTGGCCCTGGACCTGCAAACCTCGGCCGCGCTGTTTGCCCGCATCTTCGAATACCTGGATTTGAAGCCTGCCATCACCGATGCCCCGGACGCCCGCGAGGTCAACCCAGCCCAGATTGGGCGGATCGAATTTGACCACGTCACCTTCCGCTACGCCGATGCCGATCCACAGGATAGGCCCACCATCGATGACGCCACCTTCCGAATCGAACCGGGCGAGTTTGTCGCCTTTGTGGGGCCGTCCGGTTCCGGCAAGACCACCATTGGCTACCTGATGTGCCGCTTCCACGAGGCCGGTTCCGGGCGGGTCATATTTGCGGGCGATGACGTGCGGGCACTGCGCCACGCCGGGCTGATTGACCAGATCGGCATTGTCAGCCAGCAGAGCTACCTGTTCCACGCCTCGATTGCGGACAACCTGCGCTACGCCAAACCGGACGCGACCGATGACGAGCTGGCGGCGGCGGCGGGTAAAGCCAACATCCTGGACACCATCCGCGAGTTCCCGGACGGCTTCGCCACCGTGGTGGGGGAGCAGGGCTACCGGCTGTCCGGCGGTGAACGCCAACGCCTGGCGATTGCCCGGGTGATCTTGAAGAACGCCCCGGTGCTGTTGCTGGATGAGGCGACATCGGCCCTGGACACCGTCTCGGAACGGCTAGTGCAGGCGGCGCTCGATGACGCCTCCGCCGGGCGCACCACGGTCGCCATCGCCCACCGCTTGAGCACCGTCAGCCACGCCGACCGGATCTATGTGTTGGAGGCGGGGCGGATCGTTGAGCAGGGCACCCACCGGGAGTTGGTGGCCAAGGGCGGCTTGTATGCCCGGTTGTACGCCGAACAGGCCGAGGCGCCGGCGGGCTGACGCGGCGCAGCGGGCGGTGCCGGGCCGGGGCAGTTTGGTTTGGCTTGTAACGTTTTGGGTTCCTACCAGCAGTTAATGGGTGAAGGCGCCAGCGATGAGAGAGAACGCGAAGGAGCAACATGGACGGCAACGCCCTACGGGTCGAGTCCACCCTGGAACCGGCCGGGCTGACCGGACCACCGGGCCAGGAGCACACCCGCCAAGTGGTGGAACGCTACCAAGCCATGGTGTACGGCATCGCTTTGACCCACACCCAGTGTCAGGGCGACGCCGATGACGTCTTCCAGGAGGTCTTCCTGGCCTATCACCGCCGGACGCCGCAGTGCGCCGATGAGGAGCACCGCAAGGCCTGGCTGATTGTCACCACCCTGAATTGCGCCCGCAAGCTGGCCGCCTCGTCTTGGCGCACCCGCGTGGTGCCCCTTTCGCCCAGCGATGCGGAACGGACGGGTCCGGTCCAGTTCCACTTCGCCACCGAGCAGCAAGACGCGGTCTTCCGGGCCTTGGCCCATCTGGCCGAGCCGTACCGCACCGTGCTGCACCTGTTCTACTTCGAGGATCTGCCGGTGGGGCGGATCGCCGAACTGCTGGAGCTGGAGCCCGGCACCGTCAGGGTCCGCCTGACCCGGGGCCGCCAGCAGATGCGTGACCAACTGTTAGGAGCGTTGTTCGATGACTGACCACGACTTTTTCCGCGACATGCGTGACCAGATGCAGCCGGACGCCGAACTGTTGCGGCGTCTGGACCAGGCGATTGAAGCGGCCGATGCCGCCCCCGGACAGGTGGCGGCAGCGGGGGGGGGGCCCCCCCCCCCCGGGGGGTGGACCCACGCCCCCCGGGCCGGGGGGCCCGCGGGGGCCCCCCAAACCAAACCCCC
>JAISTN010000219.1 GCA_031272565.1 Bifidobacteriaceae bacterium | reverse complement strand
ACCGGGCCCGGCCGGCGTTGGCGTGCAGCGCCGGATCGGCCATTTGCCGGGTCAGCCGCTGGTGTTCTTCCAACAGCGGCTCGACCGCTTCTAGCAGATCCGCCATGATGGGCTCCTTCTGGGTTCACGGTGTCGGTCGGTTGGGACCAAGAGGTGGCAAAGCAAGAGCGGCGCCAGATCCCCTCGGGTGAGGAGATCCGGCGCCGCTCTCGATAGCTAGGCGTTGGCCGTTTCAGCAGCGGGTGCCGCCGCGGTGGCGGCCTTGCGCTTGCCGTAGCGGGCCTCGAACCGGGCCACACGGCCGCCGGTGTCGAGGATCTTCTGCTTGCCGGTGTAGAACGGGTGGCAAGCCGAGCAGACGTCCGCGTTGATGACGCCGGACTTGTTGGTGCTGCGCGTGGTGAACGTGTTGCCGCAGGTGCAGGTGACCACGGTCTCCACGTAAACGGGGTGAATGTCCTTCTTCACGTCTTTCTCCTGTTCGCGGCCGGGTCGGGCGCTCTGCTAGCGGACCCGTGAACCGGCAACCTTGTCATTGTGCCAGAACCAAGACGGCCTGGCGAATATTCCCTAGCTGTCAGATGTTGGAGTCCGGCGTCGTCTTGTTGACCTGCAGCAGGAACTCGGTGTTGGACCTGGTCTTGCGCAACTGGGTCAGCAACAACTCGATGGCCTGCTGCAACTCGAGGGCGCTCAACACCCGGCGCAGCTTCCAGTGGATCTTCAACTCGTCCGGCTTGATGATGATCTCTTCACGCCGCGTGCCGGAGGCATCGACGTCCACCGCCGGGAAGATCCGCTTGTCGGCCAGGCCACGCGACAGGCGCAACTCCATGTTGCCGGTGCCCTTGAACTCTTCGAAGATGACCTCGTCCATCTTGGAGCCCGTTTCCACCAGGGCCGTGGCCAGGATGGTCAGCGAGCCGCCGCCTTCGATGTTGCGGGCGGCGCCAAAGAACTTCTTGGGCGGGTACAGCGCAGACGAATCGACGCCACCGGACAGGATCCGGCCAGAGGCAGGGGCGGCCAGGTTGTAGGCCCGGCCCAGGCGGGTGATGCCGTCCAGCAGCACCACCACATCATGGCCCAGTTCGACCAGCCGCTTGGCCCGCTCGATGGCGAGTTCGGACACGATGGTGTGGTCGGAAGCCGGCCGGTCGAAGGTCGAGGAAATGACCTCGCCCTTGACGGACCGTTCGAAGTCGGTTACTTCTTCCGGCCGTTCGTCCACCAGCACCACCATCAGGTGAACCTCTGGGTTGTTGGTGGTGATGGCGTTGGCAATGGCCTGCATGATCATGGTCTTGCCGGCCTTGGGCGGCGATACGATCAGGCCACGCTGGCCCTTGCCGATCGGGCTGACTAGGTCGATCACCCGGGTAGTGACGTTCTCCGGCACCGTCTCCAGGCGCAGGCGTTCCTGCGGGTAGAGCGGCGTCAGCTTGGCGAACTCGGGCCGGCGGGTGGCCTGCTCCGGCGGCAAGCCGTTGACGGAATCCAGCCGCACCAGGGCGTTGAACTTCTGCCGTTGGCTTTCGCCTTCCCGCGGCTGGCGTACGGCGCCCACAATCGCGTCGCCTTCCCGCAGGCCGGCCTTGCGCACCTGGGACAGCGACACATAGACGTCGTTGGGCCCGGGCAGATAACCGGAAGTGCGCACAAAGGCGTAGTTGTCCATCACGTCCAAGATGCCGGCCACCGGCACCAGGACGTCGTCTTCGCGGATTTCTACCTCGTCCAGGGAGGCGACCTCACGGCCGCCACCGCCGCCACCGCCACCGCCGGCGCGCTGACGGGACTTGCGGTCACGGTAACGGTCGCGCCGGCCGCGCCGCCGGCTGCCGTGATCGTCATCGTCGTCATCCCGCCGCCGGGCCTGGCCCTGGCCGCCTTGGCCTTGACCACCTTGGCCGCCTTGGCCGCCTTGGCGGGGCTGTTGCCGCTCAGAGCCGCCCTGGGCCCGGTCTTCCCGCGTGGGTAGTTGGATTTCTGGTTCGCCCTCTTTGGCCCGCGGTGGGCCGGCGGGGCTGCCCGCCCGGCGCCGGCCAATCGCCGCGAGGTCGCCCTTGACCTCGTTGATGGCCTGGGCGGCGCGGGCCGCCCGGGCGTCTGGCGAATCGTCCGCCCGGTGGGGCGCGTGGCCTTCGCGCGGTCCGGCTTCGGCCCGGGCTTCAGCCCGGGCTTCCTGACGGACCGGCTCGGGAGTCTCGGCCCGTTGGGGGGCCGGTGCGGTGGTGGCCGCCGGCGCCGCCGTGGCGCTGGTGGCCCGGCTGCGGCTGGTAGCCGCGCCGCCGCTCTTCTTGCCGCCGCCGATGGCTTCGATCAGGTCGGCCTTGCGTAGCCGCGAGGCCCCCTTGATCCCCATCTGCGAGGCGACGGCCTGGAGATCAGCCAGCCTCATGGCACTCAGAGGCGGGGTCTTGTCTGTGGTTGTCAACTGGGTTCCTTCCCCTGCCTGGTGGCTCTGGGTGAACCAACCGGGCGTAGGTCGCATCCGCTTTGGATGGATTGGTACTCACCATCCATGCCTGCACACTCAGGTGCTATCTGGATGGCTTGGGTTTGATGCGGCTTGACGCGTCCAGCTTGGAAGGCGTCCTCAGCACGCTCAAGAGTGATAGTACCACCCCAAACCGGTGCCAACCGCAACCCGCCGCGCCCACGGTGGCTATGACGCCCATCACACTCAGCCCAGAGCCGCCCGCCATCGCCCTGCTACTCGTACCGCCCCACCGAACCGCCCCGCGCGGTGATGCCCAGTTCCAGGCGCCGCCAGCCTTCCACCGCCGGTACCCGGCCCGGTTCGGCCGTCAAGCACAGCACCGCCGGCCCGGCGCCGCTGATCATGGCAGGCACCCCCCGCGAGCGCAGGTCGTTCATCAACTCGATGGTCTGCGGCATCACCTCGGCCCGGTAGGGCTGGTGCAACCGGTCCTGGCTGGCTTCCATCAACAGTGACGGATCGGACGCCAAAGCGTGGACCATCAAGGCCGCCCGGCCGGCGTTGAAGGCCGCGTCCTGGTGGGTCACGCGGGCCGGCAGGGCGGCCCGCGCCAGGGCGGTGGCCACCGGGTGTTCCGGCACCAGCGCCACGGCCCGCACCGCCGGGTGGACCGCCAGTTTGGCGGCCCGCGGCAGGCCGGCCTCCAGCCAGGCCACGGTGGCGCCGCCAAAGACCGCCGGGGCGGCGTTGTCCGGGTGCCCTTCCAGCCCGGCCGCCAGTTCGAAGACCCGCCCGGCGTTCATGCCCGCCGGGTTTTCGATCAGGCCGCGGGCAATTAGCCCGCCGGCCACGGCCGCGGCGGCGGACGAACCTAGTCCCCGGCGCTGCGGAATCCGGTTGGTGCAGTCCAACTGCAGGCCGATGGGCGGCGCGCCGGCTAGTTCCAGCGCCTGGTGGGCGGCCCGCACCACCAGGTGGCGCTCATCCGGTGGCAGTTCGCCATCGCCCTCGCCGTGGATCACCACGGCAGTTGGCCCCGGCACCGCCTTGACTTCGATCTCGTCCCACAGGTCAAGGGCCAACCCCAGGGCGTCGAAGCCTGGCCCCAGGTTGGTCGCACTGGCCGGGACCCGCACCAGCACGTGGTCACACGCGAACCGCATGGCTGGGTCCTACTCGCCTTCCACCCGCAGCACGCCGTCCACCCGGTCCACCACGTCCAGGCCGGCCAGCTTGTCCACCACCGCCGCCAGGGCGCCTTCCGGTGCCCGGTGGGTCACGACGGCCAGGTTGGCCAAGGTGGCCGCGCCAGGCTGGCCCGGCTTGATGGCGGTCTGCCGGACGGTTTCGATCGACACGCCCTCGCCGGCAAACAACTGGGCCACCTTGGCCAGCACGCCCGGCTGGTCCCGCACCACCAGGCGAATGTGGTAGCGGGTTTCGGCCTCCGCCACCGGCAAGACCGGCAGGGCCAGGTAACTTGATTCGCCCGGCCCCAGGCCGCCAAAGACCTGGTGGCGGGCCACCGTCACTACGTCGCCCACCACCGCCGATGACGTCGGCCGGCCACCGGCCCCGCGGCCGTAGAACATCAGCTCGCCGGCCGCCTCGGCCTCCACGTAGATGGCGTTGAAGGCACCGTGGACCGAGGCCAGCGGGTGTTCCAACGGCACCAGAGCGGGATGGACCCGGGCGATCACCCCTTGGTCGGTGCCATCGACTCCCCGCCGCCGCTCGACAATCGCCAACAGCTTGATGACGTGCCCAGAGGCGGCCGCGGCGGCGACATCGGCGGCCGTGATCGCGGAGATGCCCTCCCGGTAGACGTCGTCCAGGGCGACCCGCGAATGGAAGGCCAGCGAAGCCAAGATGGCCGCCTTGGAGGCCGCGTCGTAACCCTCGACATCGGCTGTCGGGTCCGCCTCCGCGTAACCCAAAGCTTGGGCTTGGCGCACCACGTCCGCGAAGTCCAGGCCCTCCAAGGTCATGCGGTCCAGCACGTAATTGGTGGTGCCGTTGACAATGCCCAGGATGCGCGTCACCGTGTCGCCGGCCAGCGATTCGCGGATGGGCCGCAGGATCGGGATGGCGCCGCCCACCGCGGCCTCGTAGTACAGGTCCGCGCCGGCCCGCTCGGCCGCCTCATACAGTTCCGGGCCGTGGCTGGCCAGCAGAGCCTTGTTGGCTGTCACCACGGAGGCGCCCCGGGCCAAGGCCGCCAAGATGGCCGTCCGAGCCGGTTCGATACCGCCCAGCAGTTCGACCACGATGTCGCCTTGAGCGGCGGCCTCCATGACGTCTTCCGTCAGCACCGACCGGTCCAGGCCAGGCACGTCCGGCTGCTGCGCGATCGACAGGACGGCCACCTTCTGGATGTAGAGGGAGCCGCCCACCCGCTGGCGCAGGTCCTTGGCGCTGGTGGTGATCAGCCGCACCACTTCGCTGCCCACCGTGCCGCAGCCCAGCAGGGACAGGCCGATGGCGTCTTGGCGTTCAGGTTGGGACATGGACGGCTCCTTGGGTGAGGTCGCGGGACTGACGCCCCCAAGCCTAACGAACCCCGGCCACCTCTTGCCCAGCGGCACAGGCCACCGCCCTCGCCTAGCTGGCCTGGTACGGGTTGACGATGGTCACCCCGCAGTCGGCGAAGTCCGCGTCGCGGGTGGCAACGCTCGCGCCAGCGGTCTTAGCGATGGCCGCAATCTGCCCATCCAACACTGCCATCGTCCGCCCGCGCTGCGTGCTCTGCGCCATCACCTGTGCGTAGGCAGCGGCCTCGGCAGCGCCAAACGGGAGAATCCGCGTGGCAACCTCGTCAAAGTAGGCGCTGGCCGCCGCTGCCAGAGCCCGCTTCTTGGCGCCGCCCGGCAGAATCGCCATCCCATGGAGCAGTTCGGCACGGGTGATGGCGGTGATCCAGATATCGGTGTCGGTTGAGGTGGCGAGCCAGGTGGCAACAATCGGCAGGTCGGCATGGCCGGGCCGCATCAGAACAGAAGCGATGTTGGTATCGAGAATGATCACTCGAAGACCTCGCGGGGCAGGTCGGTGGACCGCACGAAGTCCCACTCACCGACGCTCGCGGTGGCATCCCGGAAGCGCTGGGACGCTGCGCTAATGACCTCAGCGCCGGTTGGTGCAGGCGGACTGGGTGTCCGGGCGGCCGCTTCCAGGATGGCCCGCAACTCGGCCTCAAAGGACACGCCATGATCAACGGCGCGGTGCTTCAACACCCGCTGGACCCGATCGTCGAGGTTTCGGATAGTAATGGCGGTGGCCACGGCTGTTCCCTTCTTTCGACGCACGGCCAATCGTAGCCGATTGACTGCAATGACTGCAATGACTGCATATTGGCTTCATCCATCGGCCATTGGGACTGGGAGGCAAGGCGCCGCCACGGCTCGACTTGAGGATCCCTACCAGGCCCTAGCCGAGGTCGGTCGCCAGCAGGTCGTCCATGGTTTCGCGACGCACCAGGGTGCGGATGGCGCCGTCCTTGACTGCTACCACCGGCGGGCGCAGGGCGGCGTTGTAATTGGAGGACATGGACCGGCAGTAGGCGCCGGTCACCGGCACCGCCACCAGGTCGCCGGCCGTGATGTCGGCCGGCATGTATTCGTCTTTGACCACGATGTCGCCCGATTCGCAGTGGTGGCCCACAATCCGGGCCAGCCGCGGCGGCGCCTCAGAGCGCCGCGAGGCCAACGTGGCCGAATAGTCCGCCCCTTACAGCGCCGTCCGGATGTTGTCGCTCATGCCGCCATCCACGGCGATGTACAGGCGGTGGAAGCCTCCCCCCAGCGCCACGTCCTTGGTCACGCCCACGGTGTACAGCGTGATACCGGCCGGGGCGGCGATGGCGCGGCCCGGCTCCACCGACACCCGCGGGGCGGCGATGCCGGCCGCCTGGCATTCCCTGGCCACGGCCGCCGCCATGCCCTGCGCCGTCTGGCGCGGCGGCAGCGGGTCGTGGCCGGTGGTG
>JAISTN010000212.1 GCA_031272565.1 Bifidobacteriaceae bacterium | reverse complement strand
ATCAACGCCGAACCCCTATACCAGCGGTAAACCACCGCCGCATCCGCCGGCGTGAAAACGACATCGGACACCAAACGACCCCCCACCACCGCCGGACCCGACACCACCGGCTGAGCCAATGACAGGTTGACCGGCGCCTGGCCAAAGTCATAGGTCCTGCCGTTGCCACTGCCCAGTGTGGTGGTAGCGGCGCCTGGGCAGTTGGAGCCGGTCCAGTTCCAGTTGGAAGCCACCGGATAGAAGTAGACCGGCTGCTGGCCGGACAAGCCGGTTTGGATGGTCAAGTTGAAGCCGTACCGCCCACCCCGGAACTGGGGGTAGTCGGTGGCCTGGGGCCCCAGCCAATCGACGTTGGCCTGGTAGGGGCCAAAGGCCTGCGCCCCGGCCGTGCCACAGGCACCACCAATGGTGATGAACAACTTGCCGGACTGCGTGGGGTGGGTCCAGTCGATAGCCCAAGTGTTGCCGGCCACGGTCAGGGTGCCGTTGTTGGTACCGACATCGCTTTGCGCCACCGAGCCTTCCTGGGCCCGGAAGGTGGGCCGGAACCAGCCCTCCGCCACCACCTCGCCATCCTTCACCGCCTGGGCCACAATCCGCGGGCCACGGCCCCAGCCCGACCGGAAGGTGTCCGCGCTGGTGACCACATACTGGTTGGTGTTGCCGGTGGCCGCGGTCACGGTGCCGTCATCGGCCACATAGGACCAACGCCACTCCTGGATGCCGCCAATGGCAGTCTGGGCGGTCATGGTCTGGCCGGTGTAGGCCTGGCCGGTGAACGTGACCTGGAACGAAATCTCTGCCCCGCCATACAGCCCCACCGGCCGCCCTGCCCAGCCAGCAGGAATCGTGGTGCCGGGCGCGATGGCCGCGGTGCGGGCGTCGAGCAGGTCAACCAGCGTCCAACCCCGGGCCTGGGCCTCGCGCAACTGGCCCAACGTCGCGTCCAGCAAGATATGGCGGGTACCGCCCGTGCAGGTCAGGGTGTAGACGCTGTTGTAGGTCGTTGCGCCCGTCACCGTGGTGCAGGGCCGCCAGAAGTTGGCCAGCGCTGTGTAGGCCCAGCCGGAGGGTTTATTGGCGCCGGCCGTGTTCTGGGAGTAGTCACCCACCCGGCTGACCAGGCCAAAGTTGTTTTCATTGGGATTGTTGGCCAGGTAGTCGTCCACCAAGTCGTACCAGTAGATGCCTCTGATGCCGCCCACCGCCCGTTCCTTGACGTAGGTTTCCACCAGCAGGCGCGCCTGCTGGGCGGTGTCGATCAGGCCGGAGCCGGTGGAAAAGCCAATCTCGGTGGACCAGACCGGCAGCGGCTGGCCGTACCACTGTTCGATCTGGGCCTTGGCGTTGACCAGGCATTCGGCCGATTTTTCCGGCCACGACTTGTCGCCGCCGGGGGCGCCGCAACCGTTGACCGCGTTGATGGGCACATACGGATGGGTGGAGTAGCCGTCCACCGCCACGTGGTGGTCCCGCAGGTATTGCAACATGGGACGGGTCCACTGCGGGTCGTAGGCGCTGGTTACGCCCACAATCACTGGCAAGCCCGGGAACTGGGCGTGCAGTGACGGTGCGATGGCCTCAACTAGCTGGGCGTAGGTCACAGGGCAAGCCAGGCTCTGGGTTGAATCCAGCGGGCAGGTGGTGGCCCACTCATGTTTGACGCCGGCGGCCCGCTCGGCCTCTGAGTACTTCCAGGCCATGTAAAGGTCCCACTCGTTCCAGATCTCCACGCCGGCCAAGTTCTCCGGGCCGTAGGCCGTGATGACCTCGGTGGCGTACTCCAGGAAGCGTTGGAACTGCTCGGTGGTGTGTGGGAAACCCCAGTCGACATGGCGCGAGTTGAAGTCCAGGATCAGCAGCAACTTGCCGCCGTTCTGGTGCACCGCCTGCAGCCGGTTCAGGGCGTCGGTGGCCTTCTGGCGGGTGGCCGCGCTGGTCGATGAGACGAAGTCCCAGAAGACCTCATCCCGCAGCGAATCGGCGCCCAGCTCGGTGATTGCCACCTGGGCCATGGACACACCGCCCCGGCGGGTCCAACTGCCGTCGTTGTTGTTGGTGTTCTGGGTGCCCTCATGGGAGGAAACGCCCATGTAGAACTGGTCTGGGCCGGTGATGGGCGCGTTCAGGGCGGCGGCAGCTGCCGTGTCGGGGGCGGCCGCCAGCGCGGCCGGTGCGGCATCGGCCGCCGTGCCGGTGAGAGCAGACGAGGCCGGGCCGCCGCCCAGGGCAGCGGTCAGGGCGCAGGCCAAACCAGCGGTCAAGGTCAAACGGGTACGGCGAGATGGTTGCTTCATTTGGGGGGTCCTTCGGGGCTCGTTGGGTGATCGGGGCAGCAAACAGCAAAGCGTCGACAACGCTTAACGAGGGGGATGGTTTCACTCTGCCAGTCCCCGCAACCGCCCGCAAGCGACCAGCGCGGCGGGGCGGGCCTCCGTAGGCTCAGACCTCAGTCCGGGTGGTCCCTGGTGCCGGGCCGGGTGGCAGTGGCACAGTGGAGCCATCCCCCTCAAGCGCGTTGTCGACGCCGTTGTTTGCCGCCCTGATAATCACCGAGCCCCGGAGGATCCCCCGATGAAACGCCCATCTCGTCGTACCCATCTAGCACTGACCACTGGCCTGGTCCTGGCCCTGACCGTCGCCCTGGGCGCCGGCCCAGCCCCGGCCTCCACCGCCCCGGCCACTCCCGGCCCCCAACCGGCCGGTGGTGCCGCCAGCCTGGCAGCCATGGCCACCTGCACTGCCGCCACCTGGAGCGCCTGCCCGGATGGCGCCATCGTGCTGGACGAGGAGTTCAACACCGTACCAACCGGTTGGGACTTGCCGGCCGGCTGGTCCGTCGCCAACGGCCGCCTGATGGCCGTCTCCCCGGCCCAGGGCAACCGCCCCCGGCTGACCTTTGGCCAGCATCTGGGGGACTATCGCCTGGAAGCCAAGCTCCACTTTGTCA
Source organism: Bifidobacteriaceae bacterium (assembly GCA_031272565.1). GTDB lineage: Bacteria > Actinomycetota > Actinomycetes > Actinomycetales > WQXJ01 > JAISSX01. The sequence continues at coordinate 1,945 of JAISTN010000212.1, read as the reverse complement.
GCGCCGTCAACACCGGCCGTTGGGTTGGGCTCTACCTTGACGCCGACCAGGCGTTGACCTCGCCGTATACCAACGTGACCCTGCGGTTGAACGCTGCCCTGCGGCCGACATCGTCCTCCAAACTGGCTGGCGTCGAGTTAGTGACGCACTACCCGCAGGATGGCGGCTGGGACTACTACGTGCGGACGGGCAGCCTGGCCCAGGCTTTGCCCTACGGCGCCAACGTGGCCGACACGACCTTGACTGTCGAGGTGCACGGCCAGTGGGCCCAGGTCTTCATCGATGGCCAGCCGGTCACCTCGGCCGAAGGCATCCCGGTCCGGTCACCCTCGGTGGAACGGACCGCCGATGGCGTCCTGGGGCTGACGGTGGACGGGGCGACGGTGGCCGTGGACCGTCTGACGGTGACCAAACTAGCCCCGGTGACCACCGCCTGCGTCCAAGCGGACGATCCGTCCTGCCCCGTGGACCCGGGCGAGTTCACCATGGGTGCTGGCACCCACTATGGCCAGGGCAAGGGCGAACAGGCCCGCGCCAACGCTGACGGCACCAGCACCTCACTGGCCACCATCGCCGTGCAGGAACTGGGCGTGGGCGCGATCCGGGACGAGATCATGTGGGACGGCACCGTGGCCGGGCAAACGGCCGTGGCCGCGCAGATTGGGGCTGTGACGGCTCAGGGTGGCCAGGTCCTACTGGTGTTGGGCCCCAACGGCTGGGGCAACGTCCAGGTCATTTGCGGCGCCGACGGCTGCTCTGGCGAAGAACGGGGCTTTCCGGATGAGGAGGCCGAGATTGAGGCCTTCAAGACCTATGCCGCCCAGGCCGTGGCGCTGATTGGGCCGGGAAACCTGGCCGGCATTGAGATCTGGAACGAATGGGACAACTATCACGGCTGGGTCAAAGGCCAGTTTGACGTGCCCACATGGGGCAACACCCAGTTTTGCCCCACCAACGCCGCCGAACCCAAAGGCTGCCCTTGGCAGTACGCCGATTTGGTGACCGCTGTCCTGCCGGTGCTGCGGGCGGCCGCGCCGGGTGTGCCGGTCCTGGCGGCGGCCCAAGGCCCGGGGTATGACCCGGACTGGGTGCAGGCCGTGCTGGTCCGGTTGCGGCAGAACAATGCGCGGATTGACGGCGTGCCGGCCCACCCTTACCTGTTTGACAGCAGTGAGACCACCAAGGGCAGCGGCTGCGGTGAAGGCGCCAACTACGCCCCCGATGGCGTGGCCCGCTGCGTCCAGAAGGTCAAGAACCTGGTGGAGCAGTACTACCCGGGCGTGCCGGTCTGGGTGACGGAGATCGGCTGGACCACGGCCAGCGGGGCCAGCGGCACCTGGCCCAAGCTGACTCAAGAGACCCAGGCCAGGTACCTGGTTGAGACCTATGTCCGGGTCAGGGCCCTGGGGAACATCGCGGGCGTCTGGTGGTACGAGTTGCGTGACGAACAGCCCGAGTATGTCGCCACCAACATTCAGAGCAGCTTTGGCCTGGTCCAGGGCGGTGCCGTGGGCGATGTCTTGACTACCGGCACCACCAAGGCGTCCGGCCGGGCCTACGCCGCCTTGTCCCAGTTCTGGCGGGGCTGCAGCACCATGACTGGCTGGGCACTGTTCGCCAACCGGTCCTACAGCCTGACCTGCCCCGGCGGCGACCGCCGCATCATTCTGGATGCCACCGCGGCGGAGTTGTCTCAGGCCCAGGCGGATGGCTGGACGGTGGTTGACCTGCTGGGCAGCCTTGGGGAGGTCGCGCCGGGCGGCAACCTGCTGGACTGGACAGGGCGGCCGGTGGGGCTGAAGCCAACCGTTCGGGTGGCCCCCACGTTGGCTCAGCCGGTGGTGTCGGGTCCGGCGGTGGTGGGGGGTCGTTTGGTGTCCGATGTCGTTTTCACGCCGGCGGATGCGGCGGTGGTTTACCGCTGGTATAGGGGTTCGGCGTTGAT
>JAISTN010000203.1 GCA_031272565.1 Bifidobacteriaceae bacterium | reverse complement strand
CCACCTCCTGGCCCGCGACTCGACCCCCGACGATGCCGGAGTCTGACGCGAGGCGTCCATCCCCTACACCTGCGCCCGCCGCGGCGCCCACCTGCGGCATCGGACGTGTCGAGTGACCTAAGTCTCACCAGCTCACGCCTTGCGCGAACAGGGAACAAAACGGCGCCCAGAATCGCTAGCATCTTTGAATCGGTGCGGCGTACCCGACCGGACCTCCCAGGCCGGGGCCCGCACCAGGTGGGGAGAAGGAAACCGAATGTTTGAACGCTTTACAGACCGCGCGCGGCGCGTGATCGTCCTGGCACAGGAGGAAGCGCGCCTGCTCAACCACAACTACCTGGGCACGGAGCACATTCTGCTTGGGTTGATCCACGAAGGTGAAGGGGTAGCCGCCAAGGCTCTCGAGTCGATCGGCATGACCCTTGATTCGGTGCGGGCGCAAGTGCAGGAAGTCATCGGTGAGGGCCAGCAGGCGCCCACGGGCAGTCACATCCCGTTCACGCCGCGGGCCAAGCGGGTGCTGGAACTGACCCTGCGTGAGGCACTGCAGCTAGGCCACAACTACATCGGGACCGAGCACATCCTGCTGGGTCTGATCCGGGAAGGCGAAGGCGTGGCCGCCCGCGTGCTGGTCAAGCTGGGGGCGGATCTGAGCCGCCTGCGCCAGCAGGTCATCGAGATGCTGTCCGGCTACCAGGGCAAGGAGCAACTGGCTGGCACGGCGCCCTCGCCGGAGGGCACCCCCACCGGCTCCGCGGTGCTTGACCAGTATGGCCGCAACCTGACTCAGGCGGCGCGGGAAGGCAAGCTGGACCCCGTCATCGGGCGCAGCACGGAAATCGAGCGGGTGATGCAGGTGCTGTCCCGCCGGACCAAGAACAACCCGGTGCTGATTGGCGAACCGGGCGTTGGCAAGACGGCCATCGTGGAGGGTCTGGCACAGGACATTGTGCGCGGCGATGTCCCTGAAACCCTGAAGGACAAGCAGCTTTACACCCTTGACCTGGGCGCTTTGGTGGCCGGTTCGCGCTACCGCGGCGATTTCGAGGAACGCCTCAAGAAGGTACTGAAGGAAATCCGCACCCGCGGCGACATCATCTTGTTCATCGACGAGATCCACACGCTGGTGGGCGCCGGGGCGGCGGAGGGCGCCATCGACGCGGCCTCCATTTTGAAGCCCATGTTGGCGCGCGGCGAACTGCAGACGGTGGGCGCTACCACCTTGGATGAATACCGCAAGTACGTGGAGAAGGACCCGGCGTTGGAGCGCCGTTTCCAGCCCATCCAGGTGCAGCAGCCTACCGTGGCCCAGACCATCGAGATTCTGCGGGGCCTGCGTGACCGCTACGAGGCCCATCACCGGGTTTCGATCACCGATGGCGCCCTGGTGGCCGCCGCGCAACTGGCTGACCGGTATGTCAACGACCGCTTCTTGCCGGACAAGGCGATCGACCTGATCGATGAGGCGGGTGCCCGGCTGCGTATCCGCCGCATGACGGCGCCGCCGGAGTTGCGGGAACTGGATGAGCAGATCATCAAGGCCCGCCGGGACAAGGAAGCCGCCATTGACGAGCAGGACTTTGAGAAGGCGGCGGCTCTGCGCGATGACGAAAAGAAGCTGGTGGAGGCCCGAGCGGAGCGCGAAAAGCAGTGGCGTGAGGGCGACCTGGATACCACTTCGCAGGTCGATGAAGAGCTGATCGCGGAAGTGCTGGCCATGTCGACCGGCATCCCGGTCATCAAGCTGACGGAGCAGGAATCGACCCGCCTGCTGCACATGGAAGACGAGTTGCACAAGCGTGTGATTGGCCAAGATGAGGCCATCAAGGCGTTGTCGCAGGCCATCCGGCGCACCCGGGCGGGCTTGAAGGACCCGAAGCGGCCCGGCGGCTCGTTCATCTTTGCCGGCCCCACGGGCGTGGGCAAGACGGAGTTGGCCAAGGCGCTGGCGGAGTTCCTGTTTGGGGATGAGGACGCGCTGATCCAGTTGGACATGTCGGAGTTCTCGGAGCGGCACACGGTGTCCCGCCTGTTCGGTTCGCCCCCCGGTTACGTGGGCTACGAAGAGGGCGGCCAGTTGACGGAGAAGGTGCGGCGCAAGCCGTTCTCCGTGGTGTTGTTCGACGAGGTGGAGAAGGCCCACGCGGATATCTTCAACTCGCTGCTGCAAATCCTGGAGGAAGGCAAGCTGACCGACGCCCAAGGCCGCATGGTGGACTTCAAGAACACCGTCATCATCATGACAACCAACCTGGGCACTAAGGACATCGCCAAGGGCGTGGCCACCGGTTTCCAGGCCGGCGGTGAGTTGAGCAACGACTATGAGCGGATGAAGAACAAGGTGACGGATGAGTTGAAGCAGCACTTCCGGCCGGAGTTCTTGAACCGGGTCGATGACACGATCGTGTTCCCGCAGTTGACCCAGTCTCAGATTGTCCAGATTGTCGACTTGATGATCGCCAAGCTGGATGAGCGGCTGAAGGACCAGGGCATGTCGATCTCGCTGACGCAGGCCGCCAAGGACCTGCTGGCGGAGCGCGGCTATGACCCGGTGCTGGGCGCCCGGCCGTTGCGCCGCGCCATCCAGCGCGACATTGAGGAGGTGCTGAGCGAGAAGATCCTGTTTGGCGAAATCAAGGCGGGCGAACATGTCACGGTGGATGCCCAGGGCGAGGGCCTGTTGGGCGAGTTCATCTTCACGCCGGCCTCGGCCGAGCCGGTGCCGGTTGGTGTTGGCGCTGGGCCGGTGGCCGATGCCGACCTGCCGCCGCTCGACTAGACGTCTGGACGGCCTCAACGGCTTCTGGAATGGGCCTCAGCTCCCAGGGATGGGGGTTGGGGCCCTTCCTCTTGTGCCCGATGGCGCCCGGTGACGGCCGGTGGCGCCCACTGGCCGCCGGTGGTGTTCGCTGACGGAGAAACTACCTAGCCCGCAGAATTGGGCTGGTTGGTACCGGTAGGGTCATTGCAGGAGCGATCCCCGCCCCAGTTTTCACAATCCCAAGGAGCCCAAAATGACCCCTACCCGTCTAATTCTCTCGATCCCAACAACCCGACGGCGCCTGCGGCGCCTGGCCGCACTGCCCTTGGCGGCGGCCCTGGCCGTGGTCGGCACCATGCCCAGCTTGGCGGCGGAGGCCGACCCGGCCGACCCGGCAGACCCGGTTGACCTGAGTTTGGTGACCGAGGCCGATTCCGCCGAGGCCGATTCCGCCGAAGCCGATTCCGCTGAGGCCATCGACGTTGAAACCATCACCCTTGACGCCACCGAAGCCATTGCCACGCAGGACGTTGGTGAAACCCCGGTCACCACGGACCGCGCCGGCCAGACCCACAGCTTGACGGTGACAACTGATGACCCAAACGAATCGTGGTACGCCGAAAACGACTCCTCTGATTGGTTGGCCATGAGTTACAACTCTGGCGTGGGCACCGCCATCTTCCCAGTCCGTTCCCTGATCAACACCTCCGGCGCCACCCGGGTGGGGACGATCACCGTCTACTTTTCGGGCGTGGCGGCCTGGCGCTTCGTCTTCACCCAGGCGCCTCAGTTGGCCACCTACGTGTACTGGTTCCCCACCCGGTCTGCTGAAATCCGGACCGAGAACTGGGATATCGGCTATTACGACTGGACCGCTACCAGCGATGTGCCGTGGGTCACGGTCAGTCCGTCTTCGGCCTATGGTCCCGTCTACTTCCAGGTCAGCATTGCCCGCAATGACGGCCACCCGCGGGTTGGCCACGTGGACTTGACGCTGAACGGCGGCCTGTGGCGACGCTTCTTCATCAACCAGGATGGCCCCGGGTGGGACCCGGTCGTGTTCGGAAATGTCACGGTCACGGGCACGGGTGTGGTGGGCCAGACCTTGACCGCTACCGTGGCCGGTGAGCCCGATCCGTGGCACGCGGAGTATGCCTACCAGTGGTTCCGCGGCACCAGCACCATCAGCGGCGCCACCGATGCCACCTATCAGCTCCAGGCGGCCGATGCCGGCAAGGACATCGTGGTGAAGGTCACCGCCAGTGCCGAGGGCGCTGACAGTGCCGTCAAGTACTCGAACCACATCCAGGTGTTGGGTATCAACAAGGCTGTGATAGAAGGCACCGCCGAGGTGGGGGAGACCCTGAGCTTGGACTTGGCCTATCTGCCGGCCAGTGTCACGCCCAGCATCCAGTGGTTCCGGAATACGAGTCCCATCGCGGGCGCCAACGGCCTGACCTACACCTTGGCGGCGGCCGATGCCGCCCAGGACATATCGGTCAAGATCAGCGCGGCCGTGGCTGGTTTCCCGGCTGTGGTCAAGTACTCCAACCACCTGCGGGTTTCGGGCATCATCGGCGTGAACGTCACGGGGACGCCGGCGGTTGGCAACGCCCTTGGTTCGTCCATCACCTACTACCGGGCGACCAGCAGTGGTGTCTTGCACTACCAGTGGTACCGGGGCACCACGGCGATTTCTGGGGCCACGAGGGGCTTGTACACGTTAGTGGCGGCCGATGCCGGCCGCGACTTGGTGCTCAAGGTCTGGATGACCGAAGGCAGCTACACCTCGCCGGTCAAGTACTCGAACCACGTCGAGTTGCTGGGCATCACCCAGGCCGTGTTGTCCGGCCAGCCAACGGTTGGCAGCACCCTGACCTTGGCGGTCGCCTACCTGCCGGCTAACGCCAGCCTGACCTACGTTTGGTACCGCGGCACCTCTGTGATTTCAGGCGCGAGCGGCACCTCCTATCGCTTGACCCAGGCGGACAAGGGCCAGGACATTGTGGTCAAGGTGACGGCCAGCCAGGGCAACCTGACGCCGCAGGTCAAGTATTCCAACCACATCGTGGTGCCGTAAGCGCTGGTCTGGCTGATCCAGCACGGCGTGAAGCCCCGGCCCGGGCCGCCAGCCCGGGCCGGCGGCTCTCCGGCGCGCGCCACCGGCACCGGCGGCGGGGGCGGGCCCGGCGGGCCCCCCCCAGGGGGGGGTTGGGGGCCGTTTAGACGGGGGGTTCCCGGGGGGGGGCGGGGGCGGGGCCCGCGCGGGGCCCCCACGGGG
>JAISTN010000164.1 GCA_031272565.1 Bifidobacteriaceae bacterium | reverse complement strand
GAGGCCGCCGCCCGGGCCAGCAAGAGGGACTGGCCCGGGCGGGTTTCGTCGGCCGTGACCAGGATGGCGTTGCCCACTTCGCCATCCGGGTACCGGCCGGCCTCGGCTGCCCAACTGTCCAGGCCGACGGGTTGACGGATGGGGGCCTCCGCCGCGCCCTGAAGCCAAGGGACGCCTAGGAGTTCCTCACCCCAAACATGGACATGGGCGTCGATCACTGCCGGAAAACCTATGACTTGGGGCGGCCGGCGGCGCACCAAGCCTCATATTCGCCGCGGCTGCGGTCGCTCAGGGGGTAGTAGTCGCTCAGCCGCGCACCCTGAGCCAGGCGCATGCGGGAGAATTCTTCCCAGTCCTCATGTTCGGCCGCGTCGTCAAGCAGTTCCTGTGACTTGCCGACGGGTATCACCACCGCGCCGTCGTCATCGGCCACCACCACATCGCCGGGCAGGCACAACACCCCACCCACGGCGACGGGCACGTCATAAGCCCACGGGAACAAGTCGTCTTGCGAAGCGAAGTTGGGGGTCAGCCCAGTGCACCAGATTGGCACCCCAAGGGCGCGCACCCGGCCGGCGTCACGGATACGGCCGTCCACCACAATGCCGGCCCCGCCGCGGCGCTTGAAGTAGCGCACCAACATGTCTCCCAGGCAGCCGGTGTGGGAAGAACCGTAGGCCTGGACCACCAGTATGTCGCCCTCCTGAACCGATTCCAGGACTGCCCACAGGGCCGTGCTGCGCTCGATGTACTCCTGCGCCAAACCACTGGCCACGTCTTCGCGCTGCGGCATGAACTGCAACGTCAGGGCGTTGCCAACCACGTGATGGCCGCGCTCCAACGGCGTGGGACCGTCAATGAAGGTGCGGCGGATGCCCATCCCGTTCAGCTTGGCGCAGGCGGTGGCGGCGCTGATGCCGTCAAACCGGCGCAGGAATTCGGCCGGCTGTCGCTCGTAGGGTTCACCGCGAACGGGTAACGGCCAGACGCTTGAAGGCGAAGTCTCTTCGAATTGGGCCTCGACCTGGGGGGCTGGGGCCTTCGCTGAGGCAGTGGCGCCCGGGACCTTGCGGGTTGGGCTCGTGACAGGCGGTGTAGTGAGAGTAGTCATGATGTGGTCGCAATCTATCTGAATGTAAGAACGGTCCACAGGGCAGGCGGCGGAGCCTGGCCCAGAAGGCCGCTGTGCTGGCCGGCCCGAACAACGGGCCGCTGGGTGAAACCGGCGGCGGTCATGACAGCACCTCGTTGAGGCCAAAGGTGCGGTGGGCCGCCTGGTGGGTACGGCGCTGAACCGTCAACCGCAGGGTGGTGCCTGCCCGCGGCGGCAACTCGACCGACAGCCGGGGTGCGTTCACGGTGATGGTGGCGGGTGCCGTGCCAACAAGTGGAATGTCATATTGGTGGGAATCGCCGGGATAGGTCCCCGTCGCGCTGGGATAGGCCGCGCTGATGATCTGGTCCTCGGCGAAGGCGCCGGCTTGGACCGTGACGTGGCGGGTCTGGTTGCCGGTGTTGACCAGTTCCACCGTGACGCTGTCGGTGCTGGGGGCGCCACCGGGAACTGCCGTCTGGGCAGCGGCCGTCATGGCCGAAACCTGGCTGACCAGGGCCGCGACATCGGGCGGCAAGCCGGGCCGGCCGGCGTCAGCGTCGCCGTACATGACCCGGGCCACCGTCAGGCCGCCGTAGTAGAGGGGCGCCGGAGCGCCGGTGGTCAGTTGAGTCAGCACCTCGGTCACTACGGGGTTGAGGCGCTGCCAGAAGTGAATGTCCAAGTTCTCCGGCTCGTCCGGCGCCGCGTCAATCAGCGCCAGGCGGCGGGTGACCTGCCCCAGCGCCATGGCGAAGGCCTGTTCGGGATAGTCCGGGCAGCGGCCGGACAGGAAGCCAATCCACGGCGTGCCGTGGCCCTGTTCTTCCTTGTTTTCGAACCAGCGCACCAGTTCCCAATCGGTCTGCGAGGCCTGGCGGACCCGCTCCAGGCGGTCCAGGTCGCTGGCCCCGCCGCTCAGCCACAGAGGCCAAAGCAGCCATTCGGCCTGCACCGGGTGCCAGTCAAACCAGCCGTTGGGCCCGTGCCGGTAGGGGATCAGCAGTTCTTGGGTGGTTTCATCCGCCCCCAGTTGGGCGGCCAACCCCGGCCCCAGCGAGCCTTGGTGGGCGATGTCGCTCCCCACCTTGCCCATCTTCAGTAGGGCTTCCAGGGTGGACCGGGCCACATCCAGGCGCTCCAGGTTGCCATCCATCACCGTGCAGTTGACGGCCGCCGCTAGCAGGGCCGGCAGAATCGAGTGGGCGCCGTGAGGCCACGTCCAGCCATAATGGCCGCCGTACCAGGCGCCGCCATGGTATTCACCCACCTGGCCGCTGAGGCCCACAGTGTCCGGGATCACGCCGCCGTTGGCCGCGGCCCGCTCGCGCCAGGCGTCAACGTAGTCCATGACCCAGGCGGCGTATGCCTCCCCGTGGCTGTACAGCCAGGCGTTGGTGGCCAAGGTGGTGGCGGCAATCGAGATGGCCGTGTCGCCCTTGCCCATGCGCTGGTGCATGGCCTGGCCCATGGCCTGGGCCGCGCCAGGTTTGCGCAGGTCTTCCCAGGTGTTGATACCCGGCACGTCATGCAGCGGCAGGCCGTAGATGCGCATGCCCTCTTGGTCAGCGCTGTAAGCCAGCCAGCTCTCGCCAACCCCCCAGCGCGGCCCACCGGCACCGTTGTGGGGGGCCACGATCATGCGGTGTTCGGCGTTGTAGTTGCCGGTGGGCGAGCCTGGCAGGAAGAACCCGGCGAACCGTTCCGCCCGGGCCTGGAAGGCCTGATCCGAAGGATCGGCCCCGCACAGGCCCAGGAACAGGCCAAGCGATTCGGCCTGGTGGAACCAGTCGTAGCCCAGTTCATATTCGTCCCGCACAAAACCGAACTCGGTCATCTGGCGGGTGATGCCCTCCCAGTGGTGCTTGGCGGCCGGCAGCAGATCGGCCGCACCGCCCAAGCGGTACAGCATGGGCCAGTTGAAGAACGGCTCGTAGAAGTCATCGACGCCGTCCCGGCCCACCATTTCACCGGAGTACCGTACGCGGCCATCGGGCTCGCAGAAACGAGCCTCGAAGATCCGCCAGGCCTGATCGAGCTGGGCAAACAGGGCCCGCTCAAGGATGGCCCAACGGGGTATGGCGCGCAGCGGCACTCCGGTAACGGTGTTCATCCCTTGATCGCCCCCGCGGCCAGGCCGCCGATAATGCGCTTCTGCAACAGCACGTAGAAGATCAACACCGGTGCCACGGCCAACAACATGGTTGGGTAGACCTTGGAATAGTCGGTGTCGTACTGGGTGATGTATGCATACACGCCGGTGGTGACGGTACGGATTTTC
>JAISTN010000154.1 GCA_031272565.1 Bifidobacteriaceae bacterium | reverse complement strand
CTGCCTCTCCGGCTGCCAGGTGGCGGCGTTGGTGCCCGATGCCGCCCGCCCCGCCCCCGGAACCGAGCCGGCCTGGGTTGCCGGGAGGGTGGGCAGGGCTAGTCTTCCCAGCCCGCCCGGTAGATCAATTCCTCCAGTTCACCCAGATGCTCAAGGTCGTCGCGGTCCCCAGGATCCTCGCCAGGGTCCCCCCGGAAACCCGGTGCGTCAATGCCAACAGCCGCCGGCGCGAACTCACCTGGATTGTCCACGTCAGCGCCATCTTCGATGGGTGTTCGCAGGGGACAGTCCGCCAACAACTGCTCAAGCTGGGCCGTGGTCATGTCGGCCGGGATCAGTGCCATTGGACTGGTCTCGAAACCGTCGGCCTGGCCCACCTTGGCGTCCTGGACCCGGCTGTAGCCCTGTTCCCTGGCGCAGGCGGCCCATTCGTTGGCCCTGGCGGCAATGCGCTGGCGCCCCGCCAGTTCGTTCTGGGGGTCGTATTCGACCGGTTCTGCCTCGTAACCGGTCTTGGCCAGGCAGGCTTCGAGTGCGTCGGTGTGGTCGACACCGCCAATCACCAGCATCGGTGCGGTCCCAGAAGGGGAGTTGGCCAGATGCGTCGCCTGGGCTTGGCTCAACCTGTCGGTTTCCTCTTGCCTTTGCGCGGCGGTTGTCGCCTGGCGGCTGATCACGGTGACACAAGACTGAATGGTGCAATAGATGTAGGAGTCGGTTGTCTGCGGATACAGGCTCTTCCCGGCGCTATCGTCTGCGGCGACCGCCATCGCGATGCCCTGTTCCTGTAGGCAGGCTTGTAGATCCTCCTCTGTGGCTCTCGGGGAAGGGCTGGCGGTAGGACTGCCCAGGGAGGCCACTTCGGGTTGGTTCAGGTGGCTGCAGGCCGCCACCTGGCCGGTCATTGCCAGGCCGGCGGCTGCGGCAGCCAAAGCCACCGCGGCCCGCCGGCCTGGGTTTGGTGGGCAGTGTGGCTGAGGCCACCTCATCCAAGACCGTCCAAGTCGCTGCTGGCCTCAACCCAACTGTGGGGCCTGAACGGCAGAATTCTGGCGGTAGGAACGCCCCGGTCGGTCAGCACGTATTCCGCTTCCGGCCGGGCGTCGTGGATCATCGCGGTGGGGTTCTGTCTCAGTTGGCCTGGGCTGATCCCGCGCGGCTTGGGTGTCACCAATGCCATAGTCCAAGAATACGGGCCGAATCTGGACACACATCTGCTCCGGTTTCGGCCCGGACGGCATCGGCGGTGCCCGATGCCGCCCGGCGGCCTGAGGGCATCGTGTGACGCTCCTGCTGACGTGTCGGTTGCCTTCAGATGGCTTCAGGCCGTATCAGATGGCTTCAGGCCGTGTCAGTCTGCCCGGAGCAGTTGCCGAGGGGTCTTGAACGCGGGCTGGCCATCGGTGTTCAGGATTGGCATCACCGCTTACAGGCCGGCCAAGGCGGCCATGTCAGTTTGGCCGTTCGTTGCGCCGTCTGCCTTGACTTGCCGCTGGGGTCAGGGCATGGGCGAGGCTTCGGGGTGCCAGAGCGTGGCTATCGGCATGGCCCAGATGCCCGTTTCGATGGGGTAGGTCATGGGGCCGGTGTTGAAGACTATGCCGCGGTGGAAACGGTCAGGGAACTTGTCGCGCAACCAGGCCAGGTGCCGGGCATCCCGGCGGGTGGCGGCCGCAGCCGCTTTGACTTCGATGGCGACCAAGCGGCCGGCCGGGTCCTCCAAGATCAAGTCGATTTCATGTTCGCCGTTGCCGTCACGCAGGTGGAAGACACGTGGGGCCGGACTGGCCAGAGCCAACAGTGGGCGCAGTTGGCATAGCACGAGGGTGTCGAGTAGGCGGCCGAGTGCATCACCGTTCTTCAGTAGCTCGGCTACACCCCAGGCGGCGGCGTGTGCCGCCAGGCCGGTGTCGGTGAGGTAGTACTTGGGCGTCTTGACCAGGCGCGACAATTGGTTGATGGACCAGGCGGGGACCCGTTCGACCACTCGCAAGTCCTCGAGCAGGTCGAGGTAGTTGTTGCTGGTCTTGGCGTCAACATGGGCGGCTTCTTGGAGAGTCTTCAAGTGAGGCAGCCCCGCGGTGTTGAGAGCCACCGCCTGGAGCAACCGGCCCAAGCCGGCGGGGTTGCGCACTGGCGCCAACTCGGCGACATCCCGCTCGGTCAATTGGGCCTGGTAACCGGACAGCCAAGCGGCCCGTTGCCTTGGGTTCATTGAGAGCGTCCCTGGCATGCCACCTCTGGTGGCCATTTCCAGGTAGGTGCCCAAACCGGGGGCGTCCGGAAGCTTGGCGGTGGCCGGGTCTGCGGCGCCGAAGACCCGGTTCAGCCAGGCTGGCCCGGCCTGCGGTCTGCCGTTCAATTCAGCCACCGTGAGTGGCCACATGGGCACCGGAATCGCCCGTCCTGTCAGGGGCCACGTTTGGCCGCCGAGGCGGGCGCGCGTGCTGCCGGTGATGAGGTAGCGTCGGTTCGGGGCCCTGGTGTCGACCGCCCGCTTGACTGCCCCGAGGCACTGGGGTGACTCTTGCCACTCGTCAAGCAGCACCGGCGAGGGCTGCTGGGCCAAGACCAGGTCCGGGTCAAGTTCGAAGGCGGTCCGTTCGGGGAGACTGTCCAAGTGGATGGTGCTGGCGCACCGGCGGCCTGCCGTGGTGGACTTGCCGCAGCCCCTTGGGCCGGTCAAGAAGAAGGCGGGCAGACCTGGCAGCAGGTCATCCAGCAAGGCATCGACATGACGGGTCAGATAGTCCTTCTCAACAGCCATAATCCCATTTTAGCAGGCCATGTATTCCTGTTTTAGCAGACACTGTGCTCCCTGTTTCACACCCACCGAACCGGCGCCACCGGTTCGGGCTGTCACGGGCTGAAGCCATCTGGACGGCATCGGCGGTGCCCGATGCCGCCCGCGAGGCCGCTTGGCGGCCTTACCCCAGGGGTTAGAGTTTGCCGCGCAGGAACTCGGCCAGGTAGGGGATGGTGAACTCGACCTCGCCCAAGCCGGCCGGGGCAATCACGCCGTGGCCAATCAACCGGCGGCGGGTCTGTTGGGCACTGTCGGCGCTGACTCCCAAGCGCTGGGCGACCTGGCTGATGGCGCTGGGGGCGGCATCGGCCGCCATGGCTTGCAAGAACGCCCGGTCGCGCTTCGACAACGGTGCCAAGGCGGGGGCGAAGACAGCTTCCGCCAGGGCTTGGCGGGAGGCGGTGACCGCCAATTCGACGGTGTCGGATCCAATGGTGGGCTGGTTGCCCGCGAACTCCAGCAGGTAGTAGCCAACCAACTGCAACAGGTACGGGTAGCCCATGGTGGCGGCAGCCGCCCGTTCCAACTCGGCCGGTTTGACAGCTTTGCCCAGTCCCGCCAGGGCCTGCGCGTAGTACGCGGTCACCGCTGGGATGGGCAGTGGCCCCAGGTGGACCTTGGTGGCCCGGTTCAGAAAGGTTAGGACCTGGTCATTCAGGACACTCGACACCGCGGCGGGCAGGCCCGCCAGCGCCACGGCGACATTCCGCCCTTCACCCACCAGTTCCTGATAGGTGGTGGCCAACTGGCGAATGGGCGGCGAACTTGCTGCGACCTCATCCACCAGCAGCAGGACCCCAATGCCGTGCTCACCAAGTTCTTGGCACAGCAGGGACAGTTTGGCTCTGAAGGTCAGCGTGCGCTCGGCCTCCGGGCTGAAGGTCAAGCCGGCCGAGAACCCCAGGACACCCACCGACGCGCCCGTCAGCCGCTTGGCTTTGGGGAGGTGTTTGGTGCCGCCAAGTTGGATGCCTTCGATCAACTCGGCCAGCATGGTTTCCCCGGCGGTGGCCTTGGCCGTCACGAAGCCATGCTGGGCGGCCTGGGCGGCGAACTCCAGCAGTAGGGCCGTCTTGCCCATGCCCCGCTGCCCCAGGCAGAGGGTGGCCCGGCCGGGGTGGCCCACCGGCCCGGCCAGGCCCTGCAGAAACCAGGCGATCTCCTGGTCCCGGCCCACCAATTGGCTGGGACGGTTGCCAAAGGCCGGCACAAATGACTGGGTCGTGGTCACAAGCGACACCCCCTCCGCCGTATCGGTCGCCTTCAGATTATATCAGGCCGTATCAGATTACTTCAGGTCGTATCAGATTGCTTCAGGTTGTATCAGATTACTTCAGGCCGTATCAGTCCGCCTGGACGGCATCGGCGGTGCCCGATGCCGCCCGCTTGCCGCTGGGTTGACCTGTGGCCTGCGGCCCGGTCGGGCTTTGGGCTGCCCGGGAGCGCCGGCTACGGGGCCAACGTGGCGCCTAGGATGGGCCTATGCCCCTGGACATCACCACTCTTAATGTGGGCGGCGTGCGGGCGGCCTGGCGCAAGGGCATGGCGCCCTGGCTGCGGGCCGCCGGCCCGGACGTGCTCTGCCTGCAGGAGGTGCGCGCCCCGCTGGGGCAGTTAGAGGAGTACCTGCCGGACCGGCACCTGGCCCAATCGGTCAGCCAGATCAAGGGCCGGTCCGGGGTGGCGATTGCCTCGCTGCTGCCGTTTGCGGCCGTCCGCGAGGGCCTGCCTGGGGTCGAAGACCTGCCCACCCACACCGGCCGCTGGATCGAGGCCGATCTGGCATTGCCTGGCGGCCAGTTGTTAACGGTGATTTCGGCCTATGTCCATTCCGGTGAGGTGGGCACGGAACGCCAGGTGCACAAACTGGATTTCCTGCACGTCATGACGCAGCGCCTGCGGGCCCTGACCGCCACCGGCGCCGTGGTCTGTGGCGATTTCAACGTGGCCCACCGGGAAGCGGACTTGAAGAACTGGCGGGGCAACGTCAAGAACAGCGGCTTCCTGCCGGAGGAACGGGCGGTGCTGACCGAGTGGTTTGCGGACCTGGGCTGGGTCGATGTGGGCCGGGCCCTGGCCGGCGAACGCGAGGGTCCCTACACCTGGTGGTCTTGGCGGGGCAAGGCCTTCGACAATGACACGGGCTGGCGCATCGACTACCAGATCGCTCCGCCC
>JAISTN010000347.1 GCA_031272565.1 Bifidobacteriaceae bacterium | reverse complement strand
GTCATCGACCGGCGAGCGGATGAACCCGTACACCTCGCTGTGGACTGGGGTGACGCCAGGCGACGGCCCGCAGGCGGTGCACGTGGTGTTGGTGGATAACGGCCGCACCAACGCCTTGGCCAACCCGGAGGGACGCCAGGTGTTGCGCTGCATCCGCTGTTCGGCTTGCATGAACACCTGCCCGGTCTACGCCCAGGTGGGTGGCCACGCCTACGGCTCGGTCTACCCCGGGCCCATCGGCATTTGCCTGACACCCCAACTGCGGGGTCTTGACAAGCCGATTGACCGGTCGCTGCCGTACGCCTGCACCCTGTGTGGGGCTTGCACCGAGGTTTGCCCGGTCAAGATCGAGTTCCCGGACCTGATTGTCGAACTGCGCCGGCGGGTGGCGGTGTCGAAGCAGGCGGAGCGGCGCCCCCACCTGGAAACCACGGTGATGGCGGGCGGCCGGTGGGTCTTCGGCCGCGGCACGCGATTTGGCCTGGCGGGCTACTTGACCGGCCTGGCGGGACGGATCTTGGCACCCCGCCGGACCTTTGGCCGCCACCTGCCCTGGCCGGCCGCTTTGTGGACCCGGGCGCGGGACCTGCCGGTGCCGCCCAAACGGAGTTTCCGGCA
Source organism: Bifidobacteriaceae bacterium (assembly GCA_031272565.1). Classification (GTDB taxonomy): domain Bacteria; phylum Actinomycetota; class Actinomycetes; order Actinomycetales; family WQXJ01; genus JAISSX01. The sequence goes on along the minus strand of JAISTN010000347.1, from coordinate 5,731 downwards.
CGCCTGGAAGAAGGACCATTCATGAACGCCCGTGACGAGGTGCTGGCCCGCATCCGGTCCGGCCTGGCGGATGTGCCGGCCGGGTCCACACCGGACGGTGACGTGCCGGTGCCGTGGGTTTACGAACAGCCCACCGAAATGCCGGATGTTCTGGAGCGATTTGTTGAACGCTGCCGCGACTACAAGGCGGTGGTGGAACGGGTGGCGGCCGGCGGCGTGGCAACGGCCGTGGCCCAGCACCTGACCCGGGCCGGAGTGGCTTCGGTGGTGTTGCCGGCCGGCCTGGAGGCCGCCTGGCGGGAGGCCATCGTGGGGGCGGGCGTGGCGGTGCACAGTGACGACCCGCCGCTTAGCGCGGCCGAACTGGACGCCATCGGCGGCGTGGTGACGGCCGCCCGGGTTGGGATCGCGGAGACCGGCACGATTGTGCTTGACCACGCCCCTGACCAGGGCCGCCGCGCCCTCAGTTTGGTGCCTGATGTGCATCTGTGCGTGATCGGCGCGGATCAGGTGGTGTCGGATGTGCCGCAGGCGGTGGCGTTGCTGCGCCCGTCGGTTGACGCCGGGCGGCCCTTGACCTGGATTTCCGGGCCGTCCGCCACCAGCGATATCGAACTGCAGCGGGTGGAAGGCGTGCACGGTCCGCGCACCTTGATCATCCTGCTGTCGCAGTAGGCGCCGTTTGGGCCTCTGGCCTGCGACCGGCCAGGGAGCAGGCCGTGGGTGTGACCGCCGATGCCGCGTCAGGGCCAGGTTTGGGCTAAACTATGCAGGTTGCCCGCGCGTCAGCGCGCGGCAGGCACACGCATTACCCTCCTGCCACGGAGAGACCGTGGCCGTTGACGACCATAGGAGGTGGGTTTACGCATGCGTCCATACGAAATCATGATCATCCTTGATCCGGACACGGAAGAAAAGTCCGTGCCTACGGTGCTGGGCCGGTTCACCAAGGTGATCACGCAGGCCGGCGGCACCATCGACAACGAAGACATCTGGGGCAAGCGCCGGTTGGCTTACGACATCAAGAAGAAGTCGGAAGGCATCTACGCGGTCATCAACTTCACGGCCACGCCGGACGCGGCCAAGGAGATGGACCGTCTGCTGACCCTCAACGAGGCCGTGCTGCGCACCAAGCTGCTGCGGGCCGAGGACTAGACCGGAGGGAACAAACATGGCAGGCGATACCGTCGTCACGGTGATTGGCAACTTGACGGGTGATCCGGAACTGAGGTTCACACCCAACGGGGGCACGTCCGTGGCCAACTTCACGGTGGCTTCAACCCCGCGCATCTATGACCGGGCCTCCGGCGAATGGCGTGAGGGCGATTCGCTGTTCCTGCGCTGCTCGGTGTGGCGCGAGGCAGCGGAAAATGTCGCCGAGACGCTGACCAAAGGCATGCGGGTGATTGTGCAGGGCCGGTTGACCCAGCGCTCCTATGAGACCCGTGAGGGCCAGCAGCGGACGGTGATCGAGTTGCAGGTCGATGAGGTGGGCCCGTCGCTGCGGTGGGCCACCGCCAAGGTGACCCGCAACACCGGCGGCCGGAACCAGGGCCAAGGCAGCTACGGCGGCGGCTATGGTGGCGGCCAGGCGGCGGCAGCCCCCGCGGCCGCCAGCTACGGCCCGCCCATGGACGATCCGTGGGCAGCCCCCGGCGTGACCGGCGCCCAGGACGAGCCTCCATTCTGAGCCGCCCGTCCCACTACCCCAATCAGACAAGCATCGAAGTAAAGGACTCATCATGGCTAAGCCTCCCGCGCGCAAGCCGCGGAAGAAGCTGCCCCCGGTCAAGACGACCACCGTGGGGGAAATCGACTACAAGGACACGGCTTTGCTGCGCAAATTCGTGTCGGACCGCGGCAAGATCCGCGCCCGCCGGGTGACCGGCGTCTCCGTCCAGGAACAGCGCGCCATTGCCCGCGCCGTCAAGAACGCCCGCGAGATGGCGTTGCTGCCCTACTCCAGTTCGGGCCGCTGACAGGAAGGAACATCATGGCAAAGCTGATTTTGACCCGTGAAGTGACCGGCCTGGGTGCTCCCGGCGACGTGGTGGAAGTCAAGGACGGTTACGCCCGCAACTTCCTGCTGCCCGGCAAGCTGGCCACCGAGTGGACCAAGGGTGCTGAAAAGCAGATCCAGGCCATGCGCCGGGCTACCCGGGCGCGTGAAATGGCTACAGTCGAGGACGCCTTGGCGGCCCAGGAAGTGCTGCGGTCCAGCACCGTGGAGGTGCCGGCCAAGGCCGGTGCCGGCGGCCGGCTGTTCGGCACCGTGACGGCGGACGACATCGCCCAGGCGGTCAAGACCGCCACCGGGTTCGAGGTTGACCGGCGCAAGATCGAACTGGCGGAACGCATCAAGACAACTGGCGACTACACGGTGACGGTGCGGCTGCACGAATCCGTGGTGGCGCCCATCGCGGTCCGCGTGGTGGCGGCCTAGCCGCCACCGGCGCTCAAAGCATCAGCGGCGCCGGCTGGTCCTCCCCAGGTGGGGGGCTGGCTGGCGCCGTTGCTTACTCCTGGTCGGTTTGCCGTTCGATGAAGGCCGCCATGCCGGGCACCGTGAAGGCCACCCGGCCGTGATCGGGCGAATAGATCAGGCCCTTGGCGATCAGGGCGCCGCGCGCCACCGACAACGACTTGGGTTTGACGCCCAGCCGGGGAGGCAGATCGGCCGTGGCGGACCCGGCGTCACCATCGGCGGACATGGCCCGCAGGAAGGCCTTTTCGGACCTGGTGGCCCGTTCCCAGCGGACCCGGAAGAAGCCCGTGTCCAGGGCGTGCCAGCCGGAGGCGACCCCAACCCGGGCGTCCGCCAGCGTGATCGGGGAATCGGCGGCGGCCCGCCAGGCCTCTTGCCCAAACTGCTGCAAGAAGTAGGGGTAGCCGCCGGCCATCTTCAGGACGTGGCGGGCGGCCTCGGCCGCCCAGGCGACATCTTCGGCCTCGGCTGGCGCCAGCAGCGCCTGCTTGGCGTCCTGCGGGGCCAGCGCCCCGATGGTCTGGTAGTTGAAGAGCCGTTCGGCATAGGACTTGGCCTCCGTCAGTACCCGGGGCAGGCTGGGCAGGCCGGCTACGGCGACGGCCAGCCGGTCCCGGTGTTGCGTGGCCCGGTGGGCGATGGCGCTGAGGGCCACCAGTTCTTCCGCCGTCAAGTCTTGGGCCTCGTCGATCAGCAGGGCCACCCCGGCGCCGCGTTCCGCCATGGCGGCGGTCAGGTCCTGCAGCAGGACCCGCAGGTCGGTTTCTAGGGAGCCGGTGGCGACGGGGCTGGCGGGCACATCTTTCAGGTCCAGGCCAACGCTCCAGGTGCCGGTCGAATCATAGGTGGCCCGGAAGGCCAGGATGGACTTGAGAGCCTGGAGCAGGCGAGCACCGGCGCCGGGGCGGGCCAGGCGGCTCAGTTCGGGGCCAAATTCGTCGCCAATCAGTTGGCGGATGGGTGCGCCCGCCCGGGCCTCGACCTGTCCCACCAGCCAGCCTTTGGCCCGGGCCATGTCGCCGAACTGGGTTAGCAGGACGGTCTTACCTACTCCCCTAAGTCCATAGAGGGCCAGGGGTTGGGCGTCGCGGCCGCCTTCGAGGCGCCGCAGGGCGACATCCCAGGCAGCGATTTGGGCGTCGCGGCCCACCAGGGCGGCCGGCAAACGACCGGCACCGGGCGAATAGGGGTTGGTGGCGTCGTCCACGGTCTCTCCCTCCTGGTGGGCGGTAAGTCTAAACGAGTCTCAGGTAGTCTGACTTCATCTACCCAAGTATTGTTCAGTCTAGCAGCGTCTAAGAAAAAGTTAGACTTGGGTAGGTTTTGTGAGAATCTTGTGTGCGGGTAGGCCGCCGGGGGTTGTGCCCGATGTCGCCCGCAGGGCCGCCGCTCACCGGTGCGCCAACCGTCCACTGGGCCTAACGGGCGGCTGGGTAAGACCCGGGCCGGGTCCGGCCGGCGGGGCCGACACGCCCGGGCGGGGCAACTTTTCAAGACACGCCGGGGGCTGTCCGGAGTGTGAGACCGCTCACAAATTCACATGGGACTTAGGTCCTTATGGCTGGTGGGGGGTACCCCAGTGTGACTGAATTCACATCAACCCACAGCCCAGGCCGTGTGATGCACAGGTTAAGGCACCGGCGTCCACAGGCCGGCCCGGCCTGTCCACACCAACGGCCCGGTCTGTCCACACGAACGGCCGGTTTGTACACAGTTCTACAATGCCTGACCTGCGAAAACCCAAGGTCTCCCTAAAATGTCAGAGGTCCCCGGTACAACATGGGCATGGCCCATGACCTCGGCACCCGACAGGAAGGAGGAGGCTTGTCCACGCTTGACTTCGAACTGGAAGCCTCCTCCGGTGATTTCGACCGGCTGCCCCCACAAGACATCGTTGCCGAACAGTCGGTGCTGGGTGCCATGCTCATGTCCAAGGACGCCATCGCGGACGTGGTGGCGGTGCTGCACGCGGAGGATTTTTACCGGCCGCAACATGAAACGGTGTTCGGGGCCATCACCGACATCTACTCGCGGGGTGAGCCGGTTGACGCGGTCACGGTGGCAGCCGAACTGACCCGCCGCGGCGAACTGGCGCGCGTGGGCGGCGCCCAATACCTGGCCACCCTGATGGCCTGCGTGCCTACCGCCGCCAACGCCGGCTACTACGGGCAGATCGTGCGGGACCAGGCCATCCTGCGGCGCCTGGTCGAGGCGGGCACCCGCATCACCCAGCTCGGCTACACCAAGGACGGGGCCGGGGTTGACGAACTGGTCAACTCCGCCCAGTCGGAGGTCTACGCGGTGACCGAACGCCAGGCCTCGGAGGACTACCAGTTGGTCAAGGACGTGATCGATCCCATCCTGGGTGAGATCGAGGCGTTGCAGAACACCCCGGGCGGGGTCACCGGGGTGCCAACCGGCATCACCAAGCTAGACCAGCTCACCGGCGGCCTGCAGGGCGGGCAGATGGTGATCGTGGCGGCGCGTCCCGCCCAAGGCAAGTCGACACTGGGCCTGGACTTCGCCCGCTCGGCCGCCATCCGGCACGGCCTGACCACCGTCATGTTCTCATTGGAAATGTCCAAGGCGGAGATTGTCCAACGGTTGGTTTCAGCCGAAAGCGGCGTCTGGCTGCAGAACCTCAGGTCCGGCCGGGTCAGTTCGGAAGACTGGATCAAGATCGCCTCCCGCATGGGGGCCATCAAGGCCGCGCCGCTGTTCATCGACGACTCGCCCAACATGGCGCTGATGGAGATCCGCGCCAAGTGCCGCCGCCTGAAGCAGCGCCACGACCTCAAACTGGTGATTCTGGACTACTTGCAGTTGATGAGTTCCGGCAAACGGGTCGAATCGCGCCAGCAGGAGGTGTCGGAGTTCTCCCGGGCCTTGAAGCTGCTGGCCAAGGAACTGGACGTGCCGGTGGTGGCGATCTCCCAGTTGAACCGGGCGGCCGAACAGCGCGAGGGCAAGAAGCCCCAGATGAGCGACCTGCGTGAATCCGGCTCCCTGGAACAGGATGCGGACGTGGTGATCCTGGTCCACCGGCCGGAGGCCAACGACAAAGACCGGGATCCAGCCCAGTCGCATGAGGACCGCAACCGGGCCGGCGAAGCCCAGTTGATCCTGGCTAAGCACCGCAACGGCCCCACCGGCATCATCGACGTGGTGTTCCGGGGCCACGTGGCCCAGTTCGCCAACCTGCAAGACTCGTTGTAGACGGCGCCGGGTGCCTGATCGGTGGCGGCT
>JAISTN010000342.1 GCA_031272565.1 Bifidobacteriaceae bacterium | reverse complement strand
GTCGACGCCATCGGCCAGGTACGCCATCTTGGGCCAAGTGGCCCGCCTGGCCCCCCGCAGCCTGATCCGCCGCCTCGCCTAGCCGGCCCCCCAACCCCAAGCTGCCCGCTCCGCTGGTCCCGGGGGCCTCGCGGCCCTCGACCCCCCCCGCCCGGCGCACGCCCCTCCGAGGCGCCCGGCCACTTCCTTCCTGAAGGGTTCGTCACCTGGGACCCGTCCCCGCCTGACGAACCACCACAAGTCTCTCCGCTTCGCGGTGGCCACCCGCCCGGCGCCACCGCCCACCCACACCACCGTGAGAGACTGACAGGCGTGAACCAATTGCTGGAGCCCCGGGAGCAACTGCGCCGCCTGATCATGGAACTGGCCGTGGTGCGCGGCCGGGTCACGCTGGCCAGCGGCCGGCAGGCCGATTACTACGTGGACCTGCGCCGCATCACCTTGCACCACCTGGCGGCCCCGCTGGTGGGCCACCAACTGCTGGACCTGCTGGAAGAACAGGGCTTTGGCCCGGGCGAGATCCAGGCCGTGGGCGGGCTGACCATGGGAGCGGACCCGGTGGCGGCGGCGCTGCTGCACGCGGCCGCTTCACGTGGGCTGGACCTGGACGCCTTTGTGGTCCGCAAGGACGCCAAGGCGCATGGCCTGCAGCGTCGCATCGAGGGGCCCGATGTCGCCCACCGGGCCGTCGTGGCCGTCGAGGACACTTCCACCACCGGCGGCTCGGTCATCACGGCGGTGGAGGCCCTGCGTGAGGCCGGGGCCCAGGTCAAGGCGGTGGCGGTGATTGTGGACCGGGACACCGGCGCCAAAGAGAAGATCGAGGCCCTGGGCTTGCCCTACCTGTACCTGTTTGGGCTGGCGGACTTGGAGTTGGCATGATGCTGCAGCAAATCCTGGCGGCCGGTGGCGACCGCAACCCCCTCACCGAAATAGCCATACCCATAGTGGTGGCACTCCTATTAATTGTGGGCATTCCCGTCTGGCTGACGCAGCGCCACAAGGGCAAGGTCAAACAGCGCTCCTCCAACACGGCCGCCTGGGCCGCCGCCAACGGCTTCACCTACGAGCCCGAAAAACCTGACCTGGTTGGCCGCTGGAACGGCTACCCCTTTGGCCGGGGCTGGAAGCGGCAGGTGGCGGACTATCTGGCGGGCCAGCACCGCGGTCTGCTGTGCATCGCCTTCGAATACCGCTGGGAGGAGAACGACCAGGACCAAGTCAGCACCCATCGCTACACCATCTGCGCCACCCCGCTGCCCAAGGCGTTGCCGGACCTGACCCTGGGTGCCGAATCGACCCTGCCCGGCCCGCTCAAACGGCTGGCGGGCAAGGACATCCAACTGGGCCAGCCGGAGTTCGACCAGGCCTGGAAGGTGGGCGGCGATGAGGCCTTTGCCCGGGCCCTGCTGCCCGGGCCGGTCATGGCGCTGCTGATGTCGCCCGGCTTCCCGCGATTCAACTTCACCATCCAAGGCAACGACCTGTTGATTGCCACCCCTCGGGCGTTGGATCCGGCGGTTCTGCCGGAACGGTTCGACGCCCTGGCCGCCCTGGCCCAGGCCATTCCGCCGCAAGTCTGGGACACCTGGGGCCGCTGAGCCCTGGGTTTACGCCACCCCGCCCCCGGGCTGGTCAACCTCAGCCGCCGAGCCACCACCTGGCACTGGCTCGGCCACCTCAGCCGCGCCACCGCCACCGGCCCCCCGGGCCTTGCGGTGCCGCAGGTACTCCACCACCATGGGCACCACGGACACCAAGACAATCCCGATGATGATCACGTCTATGTTGTCGCCCACCCACTCGAAGCTGCCCAGGAAGTAGCCGGCGATGGGCAGGGCGATCCCCCAGGTGAAGGCGGCCACCACGTTGAAGGCCACAAAGTGCCGGTAGCTCATCTTGCCCACGCCGGCCACCACGGCGGCGAACGTCCGCACAATGGGCACGTACTGGGCTATCACAATGGTCCGGCCGCCGTACTTGGCGAAGAAGGCGTTGGTCTTGTCGATGTGGCTCTTCTTGAAGATCCGCGAATCCTCTTGGCTGAACAGCTTGGGTCCTACCAGCCGGCCAATCCAGTAGCCGGTTTGGTCACCGGCCACGGCTGCCAGGGCAATACAGAGGCAGGCCAGCCACAGGGGTACTTTGACCTCACCGGTGCCGATGAACACCCCCAGGGTGAACAGCAGCGAATCGCCCGGCAGGAAGAAGCCAACCATCATGCCGGTTTCCGCGAACACGGCACAGCAGACGCCCACCAGCGCCCACGGCCCCAGCCAGGCGACGAACTGGTTGATCAGGCTGGCGGGGTCCAGCCAGTCGGGGCCTAGGGCCAGGACGGTGGGGTCGGCTGCAAGGTGCGCGGGCAGCGAGGCTAAGAGGTGATTCATATCTCTCTGAGGATAGCGAGGCAGGCGGTGGTGAGATGCCGCGCAAGGCCAAGGGTAGGGTCCTGTGGGCGACCTGAGAACGCAGCGGGGACACCTACGCCTCCGCCGCCGTCAGGGAGATACGAGTCACCTCTTACACGCATGGGCTCCACGGTACAGCGGCCAGTGGCCCGCCCCGGTCAACCTCACCCCGTGCCGCCGGCTCTGCTTGGGGTACGGTTCGTTGCATGATGCCCGATTCCGCCCCGGAACTCCCCGCCGCCCCCCAGCCTGAGGTTGGGGTGGGGCCGTGGGAGGGGTCTTGGCCGGCGGACCCCCGGCTGGACCCGGAACTGTTGGCCCAGGGCGACCGGCGCAACGTGGTGGACCGCTACCGCTACTGGACGGTCCAGGCGATTGTGGCGGACCTGGACACCCACCGCCATCCGTTCCATGTGGCGGTGGAAAACTGGGAACACGACTTCAACATTGGCGCCATCATTCGCACGGCCAACGCCTTCAACGCGGCCGGGGTACACATTGTGGGCCGCCGGCGGTGGAACCGGCGGGGCGCCATGGTGACGGACCGCTACCTGCACGTTCATCACCACGCCGATGTCGACCACCTGGCTGCCTGGGCCCGGCAGCAGGGGCTCTTACTGGTGGGGGTCGACAACGTGCCGGGTGCGCGGCCACTGGAAACGGCCAACCTACCGCGGGCTTGCGTCTTGCTGTTTGGCCAGGAGGGCCCGGGGCTGTCACCGGAGGCGTTGGCTGCCGCCGATCAGCTAGTGGAGATCACCCAGTATGGTTCCACCCGCTCCTTGAATGCCGGGGCGGCCGCCGCCATCACCATGTACCAGTGGGCGCTGCGGCACGCCGGCCCGGCAGCGGGCTAGAAGCCTGACTAGCAACGGACAACCGCCAAGCCAACCGCCAACCCAGCCGCCAACCCAGTCACCCGGCCGCACGGCGCCACCGCGGTCCAGCCGCCAACCGCCAAACCAGCCTCCGCCAGCGCGGTCCAGGCAGCCTGCCCACATCAGCGATCCAACCGGCCACTTCGACCCGTCCACCACGCCGGGGACTTGGTCCCGTGCAAAGACCACCCAATTGCTGCCAGACTAAGGACGTTCGGATTCGCTTCTACTTTGGAGTAACACATGCCAGTTGCAACCCCCGAAACTTACGCCGCCCTGCTGGACCGCGCCAAGGCCGGCCGTTTCGCCTATCCTGCCGTCAACGTCACCAGTTCCCAAACCGCCACCGCCGTGCTGCAAGGCTTCGCGGAAGCGGAATCAGACGGCATTGTCCAGGTCTCGGTGGGCGGCGCGGAGTATCTTTCCGGCGCCACCATCAAGGACCGGGTGGCCGGCTCGCTGGCCCTGGCCGCCTACGTCCGGGAAGTCGCCAAGAACTATCCCGTGACCATCGCCCTGCACACCGACCACTGCGCCAAGCAGAACCTGGACAGTTGGGTCCGCCCGCTGCTGGCCATCGAGGCCGAACAGGTCGCACGGGGCGAACTGCCCACCTTCCAGTCCCACATGTGGGACGGTTCGGCGGTGCCGCTGGATGAGAACCTGCAGATCGCGCAGGAACTGCTGGAACTGTCGCAGAAGGCCCACACCATCCTGGAGATCGAAATCGGCGTGGTGGGCGGTGAAGAGGACGGCCATTCGGCCGAAATCAACGACAAGCTGTACACCACGGTGGAGGACGCCCGTAAGACCTACCAGGCGCTGGGCCTGGGCGAACGTGGCCGCTACATCACGGCTCTGACCTTCGGCAACGTGCACGGCGTCTACAAGCCGGGCGCCGTCAAGTTGCGCCCGGGCATTCTGGATGAGATCCAGCAGGCGATTGGCGCGGAGGTGGGCCGGGAACGCCCGTTTGACCTGGTGTTCCATGGCGGTTCCGGGTCTTCGGAACAGGAGATTGCCGATGCGGTGGCGTACGGCGTCATCAAGATGAACATCGACACGGACACGCAGTACGCCTTCACCCGCCCGGTGGTGGCGCACATGTTCACCAACTATGACGGCGTCCTCAAGATTGACGGCGAGGTGGGCAACAAGAAGGCCTATGACCCGCGGGCTTGGGGCAAGGCGGCTGAGGCGGGCATGGCCGCCCGTGTCGTGGAGGCCGCCCAGCAGCTCGGCTCCGCCGGCAAGAAGATGTAACCAACCTGCAGCTTCCCCTTGTGGGTGTGTCACCGGGGGCCGCCGTACTTCTAGTGGGCGAAGTGCGGCGGCCCCCGTCTATGTCCGGCCGTCCTTACCAGCCGGTGGCGATCAGCTTGGCACCCTTGAAGCTGCCGCCGCCCTTCGATTCGTAGTAGTACAACTGCCCGGTGGTGTCGTTGCGGCCAACGATGTCCGCCAAGCCGTCGGCGTTGAGGTCGCCGCCGGCGGCCAGTGAGAACGCCCCCCAGCCCTTGCCCACTTGGACCCCGGCCTGGAAGGACCCGGTCCCCTTGCCAAAGTAGGCGTACAGCACACCGGACGAGTTGACGCCCAGAATGTCGGAATAGCCATCCCGGTTCAGGTCGCCGGCGGCGTAGCAGTCGAACGTCCCCCAGCCTTTGCCTACCTGGGTCCGGCTGGGCTTGAAGCCGCCCTTGCCGTCACCGGCATAGAGCCACAGCAGGCCGGCGGAATCGATCGCCAGCATGTCGTTCAGCTTGTCGCCGTTCAGGTCACCGGCCGGAATGATCCGGAAGTTGCCCCAGCCTTTGCCGATCTGCACGCCGGCGGCAAAGCCGCCCTTGCCGTCGCCCTTGCGCAGGAACATCACGCCGGCAGTGTCAACGGTCAAGATGTCGGCCTTACCGTCGCCGTTCCAGTCGCCCGGCCCGTAGACCGAGTGGCCCTTCAGGCCGCTCGCGGCAACCACTTTGGCGGTCAGCTTGGTGACGGCGGCGTCTGGTTCATGGAAGGCCAGGGCGCCGTTCTGGTCGATGGTCAAGACTTCGCCCCGCTTGGTTCCGTTGAGGTCGGCTGACAGGGTGAACTTGGCGTACTTCCGGGTCGGTGGTGGGGTGGGGGCGGCCGTCACCGTGATGGGCACGGAGACGTTTGCCGTCAAGGCGCCATCGGACACCGTCACGTTCACCTGGGTGGTGCCGGCGGCCTTCCCGGTGACGGTCACCTTGCCGGCCGCCAGGCTGGCGGTGGCAATGCCCGATGCCGGCGCAGAGGCAATCCGCGTGATCGTCAACTGGTCACCGTCTGGGTCTTGGGCAATGTCACCGGCCACGAACGAGTCGGTCTTGCCGGCCTGGATCACCAAGGCCGGGATGGCCGGGCGTTCCTCCGGCGGCCGGTTGGGGTCGTCCCCGCCTTGGCCGGAACCGGCCGTGACGGTGATGGGCACCTCGACCTGGATGGCCTCGAAGCCGTCTGACACCTGGGCCGTCAGCTTGGTCTGACCAACCGACACGCCCAACACCTCGACCGCGCCGTCCACCACCGCGCCGGTGGCACAGGCCTGGTCTGGTGGCACCAGAATGGCTGTCACCGTCAGCCAGTCGCCGTCTGGGTCGACCGCCAAGCTGGAGGCGGCCACCCCGGCGGTTTCACCGACCGCGACCATCACGACATCGATCTCCAGCGGCAGGTGCGGGGCGGTGTTGCCCACTTCCACCGGCACGGATACGTGGATGTTGGCTTTGCCGTCTGACACGGCCACCACCACCGTGGTGGACCCGCGGGCCACACCGGTCACCGTCACCGTGCCGTCCGCCAGTACCGCCGTGGCGGTGCCGCTGGCCGGCAGGCCGGAAATGTCCGTGATGGCCAGGGCGTCCCCGTCCGGGTCTTGCGCCACCATGTAGGCCGTCAGGCCCACACTGGTGCCCTTGATGACCTGAACCGGGTCAACTACCGTCTTGGCTTCCGGCGCCCGGTTGGGCCGTTCGGTCACCGTCACCGGAACGTAGACCGTCACGGCGAGAGCGCCATCGGACACCGACACCGCCAAGCTGGTCACACCCAGGCCCACGCCGGTCACGCTGACCGTGCCATCCTGGAGCGTGGCCGTCGCGGTTCCGGCCTGGGGCTGGTGGACCAGCAGCACAATGGTCAACTGGTCGTCTTCCGGGTCGGTGGCCACGTTGGCGCCGGTGAACGTCACCGTGCCGTCAATTGCCACCTCGATCTGCAAACTGGGCACGGCCGGTTCGGGAGCGTGGTTGCTGGGCGACCCGATCTCGATTGGGACGGTCACGGTGGTGGTAGCTTGCCCGTCTGTCACCACAACCACCACCTCGGTGGAACAGTCATCCCCGGTGCCGGTGATGACCAGTTCGCCGTCCACCAGCGTGGCGGTGGCGCAACCCGGGTCTGGCTGCCCGGTGATGCCAGCAATCTCCACTGGCCCGCCCTCCGGGTCTTGGACCAGGTCGTCGCCCCACAGGGTGACGGGCCCGCCCGGCTGGACTTCCACCGGCGCGGTGGTGCCGTCGGAGTCGCCCGAGCCGCCCGTATCACCGGACACCGCCGGCGGCACGTTGGGCGTGCCGGTCACGGTCACATGCACCATCACTTGGAGCGACAGGTGGCCGTCGCTCACTGTCACGGTCACGTCGGTGCCGCCCAATGCGACACCGGTCACGGTCACCAGGCCGTCCGCCAGTGTGGCCGTGGCGGTGACCGCCTCCGGCTGCTGGGTGATGGCGGTGATGCTAAGTGAGTCGCCATCCGGGTCGGTTGCCAGGTGTGAGGCCCGGAAGGACACGGCCTCGCCCGGCTTGGTTTGGAGTTGCAACGGCGGCACCAGGGCAGTTGGCGCCCGGTTTGGCACCGCCGCGACCGTCACCGGCACTTGGACCTGAACCATGGCGCCAGCCGGGTCGGTCACCACCACGGTCAGGCTGGTGCTGCCGGCGTGGATGCCATGCAGCGTCACCTGGCCATCCACCAGCACCGCGGTCGCATTGGCGGCGGCAGGTGTGGCCACCAACGCGGCGATGGTCAACAGGTCACCGTCTGGGTCGGATGCGATCAGGCCGGTGTCCAGCGCCACCTGGCCACCGGACGGCACCTGGACGGCCGGGACTGGCTCAGCCGCTACCGGCGCGGAGTTGACCACCGCCACCGGCACCGTCACCTGGGCGTCGTCGGAGCCGTCGGTGACGTTCACCACCACGCTGGTGACACCAACCCCTACCGGGGTCACGGTCACCACGCCGGCGGCCAGGCTGGTGGTTGCCACCAGGCCGGCCGGCCCGGTCACAATCGCGTTGATCACAATGGCTTGGCCGTCCACGTCCCGGGCCACGTCGGCAGCCTGGAAGGTCGCCACCTGGTAGGTGGTGGCCACCACGGTGGGCACCGGCGTCTTGGCGGTGGGAGCCGTGTTGGCCACCGTCACCGGCACGTCCACGTCGATGGCCGCCAACCCGTCCGTGACGGTCACGGTCAGTTCGGTGGCGCCTGCCGCCACGCCGGTCACGGTCACCACGCCACTACTCAGCACGGCGTTGGCCACGCCCGGCGCCGGGTGGGCCGTGATGGCCTCGATCGCCAGCGTGTCCTGGTTCGCGTCCGTGGCCAGGTCGGCCGCGGTGAAGCCGCTCGAAACCTCGGCTTTGACGCTGACCTCATAGGGCGGGTTGGCTGGTTCGGGCGCGTTGTTGAACACCGTGATGGGCACGGTCACGTTGGTGCTTTGGCCGCCATCGGACACCGTCACCGTGACGGTGGTTGAGCCGGGGGCCACACCCGTGATCGCCACCGCGCCGCTGGCCGTCCGGGCCGTGGCGACCTGGGCGTTGGGCTGGTTGACAATCTGGGTGATGACCAACGGGTCGTCTTCTGGGTCAGTTGCGATTTGGCTGGCCGTCACCACCACTTGCAGGCGCACGCCCACCGTGGCGGTGTCGACGTGATGGTTGGCGGCCGGCGGGCCGTTGGTCACGGTGATCTGGATGGTCACCGTCACGTTCGCCTTGCCGTCTGAGACAACCACGGCGGCCTGTGTTACACCCATGCCCATGCCGGTGATATCCGCTTGGCCTTGGTTGACTTCCAGGCTGGCGGTGGCCGGGTCCGGGCTGGTCGCGCTGGCGATCACCGTCAGCGGGTCACCGTCCGGGTCGGTGGCCAACTGGGCGGCCGTGACATGTAGCAGGTCGCCGGTGCCCAGGCTGACCGCGTGGCTGCCGGGCCGGGCGGCCGGCGGGCCGTTCGGATCCCCGGTGACGTGAACCGGGACGGCCACGTCAATGGTGGCGATGCCGTCCGTGACGGCCACGGTCAACGACGTGTCACCTGCGGCCACGCCGGTGACGGTGACCCCACCGCCGCCTACGGCCGCGGTGGCGGTACCGCCGGCGGGTTGAACCGTGAGGCCGGTTATGGCCAAGGTGTCGCCGTCCGGGTCTGTCGCTAGGTTGACGGCCGTGAACCAGGCTTGGCCGCCGGCCTTGACCTCAACCGCCAGGCCGGGGTCTAGCGCCACCGGAGTGGCGTTGACGGGGGCTGTGACCGTGACCGGTATGGCCACCACGCAAGTGGCCCTCCCATCCGAAACCACCACGCTGACACTGGTGGCGCCGGCAGCCACACCGGTCACGGTCAGTTTCCCCCCAGCCACGGACGCTGTCGCATACTGGGTGTCCGGCGCTCCAGCCACCGACACCAGCGACAACACGTCCCCGTCTGTGTCTTCCGCCACCTGGGCGGCGGTCACCTGGGCGGCTTGCCCCACCAGCACGGCCACCTCCGGGACCTGGGCCTTGGGGGTGGGCGCCTGGTTGGCCGGCGCCGTGGCGGACACGGTGATCAGCACTTCAACATTGGCCGTGTCCTGGCCGTCCGTCACGCCCACCGTCAGGCTGGTGGTACCAGCCGCCACCGCGGTGATCACCAGATCACCGCTGCCGCCGTCCAAGGCGGCGGTGGCCACCGCGCCTTCGGGTGGCACCGTGATGCTGGTTGTAGCCAAGGTGTCGCCATCGGCATCGGACGCCAACTGGGCCACCGTCAACCTGGCTGTCCCACCGGGCGCCAGGTCGATATCCAAGCCGCTACTGAGCGCCTGCGGCGGGTTGTTGGGCGGTGCGGTGACGTCCACCGGAACAGTCACCACCACGTTGCCCTTGCCGTCCGAAACCACCACGGTGACTTCGGTTTCACAGCCCGGTGCACCGGTGGCTGTCACCACCAGTTCGCCGTCAACCAGCTCGGCCGTGGCGCACTGCGAGTCGGGTGGCGTCACAATCCCGATAATCGAAACCGGGTCGCCTTCTGGGTCAACCACCAGGTCGCCGGCGCCAATGGTGGTGGACCCACCTGCCGGGGTCTCGCCCGGAGCGGGTGGTTCGCCGCCACCGTTGTCATCGCCGCCCGGTTCATCGTCGCCCCCGTCGCCGCCATCGCCGCTACCGCCGCCACCAATCACCGTGGGCGGCTCGTTAGGCGCGGGGGTCACCGTGATGGTGACCCACACGGTGATAGGGCTGATGCCGTCGGTCACGGTCACGGCCAGGCCGGTGGAGCCCAACGCCACACCGGTCACCTGGACGCCGCCGCCACCCAGCGCCGCGGTCGCATAGGACCCGTTGGGCATGGTCGCAATCGAGTTGATCGCCAGCGGATCGCCGTCCGGGTCGGTGGCCAACTGGGCCGCCAGCACGGTCGCTTCACCACCGGGCGCCAGTTCCAGGGACAACCCTGGGCTCAGCGCCACCGGCGTGGCATTGGCATGCCCGGAAACGTTGATTGGCACCACCACCACGGCGCTGGCCAGACCGTCGGAAACCAACACGGATACAGCGGTCTGCCCGGCCGCCACACCGGTGACGGTCACCACGCCGCTGTTCAGTGCCACGGTGGCATACTGCGCCGCCGGCATGCCGGCAATGCCCAACACCGTCAACGGGTCGCCGTCTGGGTCGGTGGCGACATCGGACGCCACAAAGCTGGCCGCCCCGCCGGGTGTCAACTGGATGGCCGCCAGGGGTTGCTTCGCGGCCGGAGCGGTGTTCGGGTTGGCGGTCACCTCGACCGCCACCACCACCGAGGTGCTGGCTTGGCCGTCCGAAACGCTCACGGTCAGCGAGGTGACACCGGCCGCCACACCGGCCACGGTCACGGTGCCGTTGGCCAGTGAAACGCCGGCGATGTTGGAATCAGGCCCAGAGGTCACCGCCGTGATGGTGAGCGCGTCACCATCCGGGTCGCTGGCCACGTTGGAGGCCCCAAACGAGGCCTGCCCGGCCGGTTTCAGTTCCAGCCGCAAGCCCGGGTTCAAGGCGGCGGGCGCCCGGTTGGCGCCGGAGGTCACGTTGATGGGCACAGTGGCCAGGCCCATGGCACCATCGGAATCGGTCACCACCACGGTGACAGACGTCTGCCCGGCGGCCACACCCTGGATTACCACCAGGCCGGCCATCAGCGACGCGGTCGCGTAGGCCGGGTTGGGGGCCGTCGCAATGCCGCTGATGGTCAACTGGCCACCGTCCGAATCGGCCGCCACGCTGGCCGCCGTGATCACGGCCGGGTAGCCGCCCACTTGGACGCTCACCACCGGCATGGGGTCGCGGGCCAGCGGCGCCGAATTGACCACCGCCACCTGGACGGTCACCTCGATGGTGTCGGTGCCGTCCGTCAACGCCACCTTCAGGCTGGTCGAGCCGGGCGCCACCGGGGTCAAGGTGACCGCCCCGTTCTTCAGGGTGACGGTCGCCTTGGCGGAATCCGGCGGGCTCACCACCTGGCTGATCGTCAGGGTGTCGCCGTCAATGTCGGTTGCCAGGTCGGCCGCCCGTACGGTCTGCGGGGTGGCGGCCTGCAGCGCGACCGTGCCAAGGCCGGCTCGTTGGACCGGTTCGGTGTTATCCACGTAGATGGGCACGGTGACGTTGACGCTGGCGGCGCCATCGGACACCGTTACGGTCACCGTCGTGTTGCCCTTGGCCACGCCTGTCACGGTGACCAAGCCGGTTTGGTTGTCCAGCACGGCGGTGGCGTGGGTGATGTCTGGGCCGGTGGCGATTTGGGTGATCGTCAAGAGGTCGCCGTCAATGTCTTGGGCAATATCGGCCGCCGCAAACTGGCTGGTGGTCGTCTTTTGGACGGTGGTAGCCGGAACCTGCTGGGCGGCCGCCGGGCCGGTGTTGGTGACGGTAATGGGGACTTCCACGTCGGTTTGGGCGGTCCCGTCGGTCACGGTCACGGTCACCGTTGTGGCGCCCTTGGCCACGCCGGTCACGGTCACGGTCCCTTGGTCCAGGGCCGCGGTCGCGGTCCCGGGGGCCGGAGGCTGGGTGATCGCGCTGATGGTCAGGGTGTCGCCGTCTATGTCGCTGGCGATCTCGGCCGCCGTGAAGCTGGCTTGGGTGGTCTTCTGGACGGTCGTTGTGGGGACGGTGGGCTTGGCGGCCGCGGCCGTGTTAGCTACCGTCACAGGGACGGTCACGTCCACGGTGTCGGCACCGTCAGAAACCCGCACCACCACAGTGGTTGAGCCCCGTGACACACCAGTGACCGTGACCGTCCCCGCTTCCAGGCTAGCTGAAGCGATGGCCGGGTTTGGCTGGTTCACTATCTGGCTGATAGTGATGGTGTCCAGGTTTGCGTCCTGGGCAATGGTCCAGGCGTCAAACACGTCACTGGTTGTCTTCTTGACCACCACCGTTGGGACCACCACCTTGGCGTTGGGCGCGGTGTTGACCACGCTAATGGGCACCGTGATTGAGGTTTCGGCGGTCCCGTCGGTCACCACCACGCCCACGGTGCCGGAACCAACACTGACGCCGGTCACGGTCAAGGTCCCGCCGGTCAGGTCGACGGTAGCGCGGGCCGCGGAGGGATAAGACGTCACCCGGTCGATCACCAGGTTGTCGCCGTCCACATCGGTCGCTATATCCGCCGCGGTGATTGAACCGGTCAGGTTGACGGGCGCGGTCACGGCCGGGACTGGTTCGGCTGGCACGGCCGGGGTGTTTGCCACCGTGATGGGAACCTCCACGTTGGAGGAACCGGTGCCGTCCCAAACGGTCACGGTCACGGCCGTGGCGCCTTTCCCGGTGCCGGTGATGGTGACGGTCCCGGCGTTGAGGGAAGCGTTGGCGGTCCCTAAAGCCGGGGAACCGGCCAAGCCGGTGATGGTCAGGTCGTCGCCATCGATGTCTTGGGCTACGTCACTGGCGGTGAACGTGTCGCTGGTGCCTTTCTGGACGGTGACCGTGGGGATGGCAGCCTTGGCGGCCGGGTTCGTGTTGACTACGTTGACGGGGACGGTCACGGCGATAGAGCCGGTCCCGTCCGTCACGGTCACGGTCAGGTTGGTGGAGCCTTTCGCGACACCCGTCACGGTGACGGTGCCGCTGTTCAGGGTCGCGGTCGCGACAGAGCCGCTGGGTGAAGCGGTGATGGCGGTGATCGTCAGGTCGTCCCCGTCGCCATCGCCGGCCAGGTCCGCCGCGGTGAACGTGTCTTGGGTGCCTTTCTGGACCGTGGTGGCCGGTATGGTCTGGTTCGCGGCCGGGTCGGTGTTCGCCACCACGACCGGGACTTCGACGTTGACGCTGGCGCCGGCAGAATCCTGGACGGTCACGGTCACGGACGTGTTGCCTTTGGCGACACCGGTCACGGTGACAGTGCCGACATTGAGGCTGGCGGTCGCAGTGCCGGGCGCCGGCGAGCCGGTGATCCCGGTGATGGTCAGGTCGTCACTGTCGATGTCTTGGGCGACATCGGCCGCGGTGAAGGTGTCTTGGGTGCCCTTCTGGACCGTCGTGGTTGGCACGGCCGGTTTCGCGGCCGGGCCAGTGTTGGCCACGGTGATGGGCACAGTCACGTCCGCGGTTGTGGTCCCGTCCGTGACCCTTACGACCACGCTGGTGGTGCCCTTGGCGACACCGGTCACGGTGACCGTGCCGCTGTTGAGGGCGGCGGCGGCCGTGCCGGCCGCCGGCGTGGTAACGATCGTGGTGATGGAGAGGTTGTCGCCGTCCACGTCCTGGGCTATC